>JBJEOD010000088.1:0-3123 GCA_051880535.1 Acutalibacteraceae bacterium
AAATCAATAAAGAATCCTTGTATTCCGCAACGGTGCATTTCTCGGGGCTTACTATTTTTACAATCATATTTTTCAACCTTTATACATAAAGCCTGTCTAATAATATCAGACAGGCTTTAAAAAACTTAATTAACAAAATGAAAGTGCCGCGTCGGCAGCAGAAGCCGCGTCAGATGTATAACAGTCAGCACCGATAGAATTACAGAATTCCTGTGTTACGGGAGCACCGCCAACCATAATTTTAACTTTATCGCGTACACCCTTTGCTACGGCCGCCTCAACAACATTCTTCATCTCGCCCATAGTCGTTGTAAGAAGAGCTGAACAACAAATGATTTTTGCATTATTTTCAATAGCGGCATCAACAAATGCTTCAGGTGCAACATCAGTGCCAAGATCAACAACATTGATACCCTTTCCTTCAAGCATCATCTTAACAAGATTTTTGCCGATATCGTGAAGATCGCCTTTAACAGTTCCGATTACAGCTGTTCCCTTCGACTCAACACCGGCTTCGGCAAGAAACGGTTTTAAAACTGCAACTCCCATGTTCATAGCACGTGCGGCAATAAGTACTTCAGGAACAAAGACCTCATTATTCTTGAACTTTTCGCCGATAACGCTCATACCCGAAAGCAAACCTTGCTCAAGAATGTCCTTTGCACTGATACCTTCGTCAAGCGCCGCCTGAACTTTTTCTTTAACGATCGGAGCTCTGCCCTTTTGCAAAAACTCGCTGATTTCTTCTAAGATAGCCATTTGTATTTCCTCCAAAAGTATTTTGTAATTATATTTTAACAGAACACTCGCTAAATTTATTGCAATAAATTTTGATTTTTGGTATTTTTTTTCTAAGATTAAGAGTTTTTATTTTTTCCGCGGCAGTCACGGAACTTTTTGGGAGACATACCGACAATATTTTTGAACACCTTTGTGAAATAGCTCTGATCCTCAAATCCGCAAAGCCCGCCGACATTTGCGAGAGAAACCGATTCATTAAGCAGCAGTATTTTGCTTTTTTCAACCCTTACACGGTTGATATAGGAAAACAGACTTTCGCCCATCTCCTCTTTAAACATACTGCTTACATAAGAACGGCTTAAATATACATGTTCAGCAATATCTTCAAGTGTTATTTTCTTATCGTAATTCGCCTTTACATACTGCATGATCTTGTACATTATATCCGAATGCTTTACACTTGAAAAATCAAATGAATACTGAATAAAACGGTGCATTATAACCGTTATCCACGCGCTCATATCTTCTATTGAAGAAATTTCTTCGATCTGCTTAATATTGCCCTCATTAAAAAGCAGAATTTCCTGTATTCCGGCTCCGGCATCAATAGCTGAACGCGAAAGAAGAACCAGCATCTCAATGAGCCTCGCTTTTATAGTGAACAAATCCGCTTTTCCGGTAAAAAATATATAACCGAGAATTTCATTCAAAAGATTCTGCGCACCGTCCTTATCCTGATTGGCAATCATTGCGTTAAGCTCTTTTTCACTTCGGATAAGAAATGCTGAATCGGTGTTGTCATTTTTCAGTCCGTTTTTGATTTCATAAAGCTCAGACAGCATCTTTTCCTGTTCAAACACATAGCTGCCATAGCGGCTTTGCACGGTTCCCGAAAGCGTTGAGGCAACCGCTTTTAAAATTTCCTCTGCATTTCTGACTTTAACCGTATCCCATTGCGGCAATTCCGAAACGCTTGCACAGAACTCCTTGTTATCAAACAGACCGAGCGTATCTTCCGGTTCTCCCATTACTATAGGACCTAATATTAAACCTCCCGACAGCGTACCCTGATCATCGGTGGTTGAAGCAGCAATAAATACAAAACCTTTCGGGCAGTAAAAAACATAGCTTCCGTTCCAGCGAAATGCCTCGCTGCAACCGTAATGCAGAGTATTGCAATAATCGCATGCGGAGTATTTTTTGCACAGCCAGTCCTCGTCTTCACAGAACAGCTCCGTTTTGCCGCCCAATGTAAGTAAAGCGCAGGAGGCGTCACACAGCCCGCTTATATGTTTACACATCTTTTTAGCGTTTTTTTGTTCTGAATTCATTGTACAGCCCTCCCTTATCATTTTAAATGATACCCGAAAATAAATCAAGAGGAACTATACAATTACTTCAAAAATAAGTCTCGGAAATATATAGCCGTATCTTGACTGTCAATATATTTCATTCCGCATTTAGCGGAACCTGCTTTTGGTATTATTTTATATCAAGTCTCCATAAAATTCTTGTATGATTTTTTTGTTTTTTGAAAAATATTATTGAATTAATTAAAATATTTTTATATTTTATAGGATTATCCGACACAAATCAATTAACTTTTCTTCGCTAAGAGCCAAAAAATGCAGACAACCTATAAAAGTCATCTGCATTTTATTATCGCTCAAAAAAAGCTTTCATTTGTATTTATAATAAACCGTATTTTACGCAAACACGTTCAAGAATTTAAAAAATCGGCTGTGAAATGAGCAGTAAAAAAGTTAAGACGGTGTGCACGGAGTTATCATTTGCTTTCATCGTACTTATTGCCGACATCGTTTCCAAGGTCACAGGTATAGACAAATGAAATTGTGTCGCCGTCCGAAACGGTTATACTGCTTGCGCCGGTTTGAGCAAAATCACCGTTTACCGAAAACATCCAGCCCGATAGCTCGCCGCAATCTTTTTCATAAATATTACCGATTCCCTCGATATATTTGCTGTTATAACCCGGGGTTGCAGAAAACTCCATATGTATTTTATTCTTTTTGGTTATTCGGTTAAGCACATCAAAGACGGTATCGCCGTCCTTTAGTGCAATTTTCTGCGGAGAAAGAATAACGCCGTCCGTCGGTACAAGAGACTTTTTCTCAGGCTTAATCGTTTCCATATTTGAAAGAATTGTTTTACATTCTATTGAAACCGTACAGCTTTTAACGTAAGGCGCGGACGAAACAGCACTGCTGACGGCTGACGGCAAACTGCTTTGCTGAGTTTCGGAAGAGGTCTCCGAAGCATCGGAAGAGTCGGACTTAGCAGAACTGTATTGTTCATCCGATGTCTGAACGGAAGTGCTTTGTTCAGATGAAAGCTGAACGGTAATGTCAGAAACAGAAGAAC
>JBJEOD010000089.1:0-3120 GCA_051880535.1 Acutalibacteraceae bacterium
AAAGAGCCAAAGGTTATGTTGGCCTCGGCACCGTTGGTAGCCTGAAATTCAATTCTTGTAAGCGGAGCATTACTTATAGTGAAATGATTAAACCAGAACGCATCACAAGCCTGTCTGTTCCAGCTCGGTCCGTGGAAAATTTGATCGGCAGAAACCTTTATCCATTTTCCAACCATAGATTCATTTACATCTATAGTGTAATCCGATAAGAATTGCGTACCCTGACTGGTAGCCTTAATACCGAGCTTACCCTCAGAAGTTACGCTGTTTATCCTTAAATAGATGAACAAGTTTGTTTCATTGGAAATTCTGAAGGAACCCGAAGAAACATTTGATGCCGTATTTGCCACAAAAAGCGTGTAGTCATTATTATCATCAGATGCCGTTCTGCCGGGCTTAGGAGTAATATTATAGGTTGCATAGCCGCTTCCAAGCATATTAATATCCGAAAGAGCGGTGGTATTAATAGGCTCCTCTATACGGTCCGTTGCGTAATCTCCCCCTGTGGCGTCATTAAACATTACCGGATTATAGACGGTTTTAGTCTTCCTCAAGCTCGCCCAAGCATTTTTCAAGGCGGCAACCGCTATAATTTCCCTGTTTTTCCCCACAAGCCTTTCTAAAATTTCTTTGAAATTTTCCGTATTGATATAGGCGGACAAATCCACTCCTGCCGCCGCAGTAATCCAATCGTTCAACGACCAGTTTTCTGTATTGCTCGGCAATACAGAAGGTGTTAATGCAACAAGTGAACCAAAGGTTATATTAGCCTCAGCACCGTCTAATGCCTGAAATTCCCATCTTCCGAGAGGTGCATTACAATTTTTAAACCAACCGTACCAATCGTTGGGATAGCCGGTCTTATCACTCCAGTCCTGACCGTGATAAACATCGCTTGCAGAAACCTTTATCCACTTCCCGACCATATCTTCAGTAATATTAACGGTCCAATCCGAAAGGAATTGCGTTCCCCAACTTATTGCCTTTACACCAAGCTTTCCTGCCTTTGTAACGCTGTTAACCTTGAAGTAAAGATATGCATCTGTCTGGTCAGAAAATAGGAAGCTACCTCCTGAGATACTGTCTGATGCTTTTGCAACAAATACAGTGTAATCACTATCAGGTGAGACTGTTGTTCTGCCGTCCTTTGACTTAATATCGTAGGTAGAATAACCGCTTCCTAATCTCGATAAATCGCCTTCTTCGGTTGGCAAGACAGGATTTACAACCTTATCGGGAGCATTGTCTCCGCCTGTAGCGGTGTTGTAGGCTACAGTATTATATACCGTTTCATAACGGTACATTTTTTTCCAAGCAGCTTTCAATTCATCTATAGCTAAATCGTCATCGGACAAAATTCCAAGCTCAGATAAGGTGTCTTTAAACTGCTCTGCATTAAGATATGCCGATACATCAAGTGCCCTTGCATTTTCAACCCACTCGTCAACCGACCATTTTTCCGAGCCTGACGGAAGCGATACAGGTCTTGTGGCGATAAGGGAGCCGAAGGTTATGTTAGCCTCGGCACCGTCAAGGGGCTGGAATGCCCAATAACGCAATACGGAGCCCGTATTTTTAAACCAAGAGCGCCAATCCTCTATTCCCTGACCTTTAGTACAGCAAACCTGGTCTGCAGTAAGCTTTATCCAGCTGCCTTCCATATCCTTTTTGATGTCAATAGTGTTATCGGAACGCTGCTCGCCCCAGCCTATTCCGTACTTAAAGCCCAGCTTTCCTTCCTTGGTGACACTGTTTATCTTTATATAAATATAAGCATCATCCCATTCGGAAAGCTTAAATGAACCTAAATCGGCATTGCTTGTACTGCTTGTTGCAAATACCGTATAATCGTTATCGGCAACCGCCGAGGTTCTGCCTTCCTTAGCCTTCACATCATATATGGAATATCCGCTGCCTAAGCGTTGGTTTTCACTCTCTTCGGTTTCAATCACGGGATTTATAACGGTACACTTTTTACTTTCCTTGCTTGTGCCCTCGGGTATTTCCTCAATAGCACCGACAGTATTATATACCGTTTGATATTCTTCAAGGAGGCTCCAAGCCTTTTTTATAGCCAAGGATTTATTAGCCTGAATTAATTTTTCTAAATCCTCGGTATTCAGATAATTATCAAAATCTAAATTAGCCGCCGCATTGAGCCATTCTTCATAAGTCCAGCTTGATGAATTTGACGGTAGCGATACAGGTCTTGTGGCGATAAGGGAGCCAAAGGTTATGTTAGCCTCGGCACCGTCAAGGGGCTGGAATGCCCAATAACGCAATACGGAGCCCGTATTTTTAAACCAAGAGCGCCAATCCTCTATTCCCTGACCTTTAGTACAGCAAACCTGGTCTGCAGTAAGCTTTATCCAGCTGCCTTCCATATCCTTTTTGATGTCAATAGTGTTATCGGAACGCTGCTCGCCCCAGCCTATTCCGTACTTAAAGCCCAGCTTTCCTTCCTTGGTGACACTGTTTATCTTTATATAAATATAAGCATCATCCCATTCGGAAAGCTTAAATGAACCTAAATCGGCATTGCTTGTACTGCTTGTTGCAAATACCGTATAATCGTTATCGGCAACCGCCGAGGTTCTGCCTTCCTTAGCCTTCACATCATATATGGAATATCCGCTGCCTAAGCGTTGGTTTTCACTCTCTTCGGTTTCAATCACGGGATTTATAACGGTACATTTTTTACTTTCCTTGCTTGTGCCCTCGGGTATTTCCTCAATCGCGCCTACGGTGTTAAAGACCGTTTGGTATTCTTCAAGCTTGCCCCATGCTTCCTTGATAGCGGATATATTAGCACTGTCATCGGCTGACGCACTTGTAATCCAACCTGTAAGTGCGGGGTAAATAATTGTTAAGATCATAAGACACGAGAGCACGATAGAGATATAACCTCGTGTTGATTTTAATCGGGATAAATTCATAAAGCACCTCGCTTTTTTGAGAAATCAGTCTTTTATACCGTACCCTTTTATTGTGCTGAAAAAGGGTGCTCAGACACTGTCGACAAGCAGAGCCGACAGTGTCTTACTGTTATTAATAATATATCAAAGGGTTAAAGCAGAATTCCGAGCAAAATCTTCTTTAAAATAGTCAAATCCTGAGAAT
>JBJEOD010000090.1:0-3110 GCA_051880535.1 Acutalibacteraceae bacterium
AATTAGGCTTTCATCAGGTGTCTGAGCTGTCGGTCGAAATGCACGATAAAATGATAGCTTTTCTGTCCCAGCTAACCCACTGTATCGCCGTTTCGCTTATGTGCTGTAACAACACGCCCGACCTTGAGTATTACACGGGCGATTCATTCAGGGATTTAACCCGAATCGCAAAGATAAACGACGAGATGTGGAGCGAATTATTCCTTGACAATAAGGACGCTTTACTTGCCGAAATGGAGCGATTCAGAGCCTCCTTTGACCTGCTTTACGGAAAAATCAAATCGGGTGACCGAGAGGGTATGCGCGAGATGATGAGAACCTCAACCGAGCGCAGAAAACGCTTTGATAAAGATATATAAGGGGTAATTTACTATGAATATGACATTTAAAAGAAAGCTGCCGATTCCGCAGCAGATAAAGACACGCTATCCCGTCACCGAGGAATTAGCAAAAATTAAAGCAGAGCGCGACGAGGAGCTAAGACGGATATTTACGGGTGAATCGGATAAATTTATCCTTGTAATCGGTCCCTGCTCAGCCGACAGCCGCGAGCCTGTGCTCGATTACATATCGAGACTTCGCACCGTTCAGGACGAGGTTAAGGATAAAATACTTATAGTCCCGCGCATTTACACCAACAAGCCCCGCACCACGGGCGACGGCTACAAGGGTATGCTCCACCAGCCCGACCCCGACGAAACGCCCGATATGCTTAAAGGTATTGTGGCTATAAGGGATCTGCATATGGCGGCGCTAAGAGATTACGGCTTCTCCTGTGCGGACGAAATGCTCTATCCCGACAATCACCGCTATCTTTCTGACCTGCTTTCTTATGTCGCTGTCGGCGCGCGCTCGGTTGAAAATCAACAGCACAGACTTACCGCCAGCGGTCTTGACATTCCCGTTGGTATGAAGAACCCCACAAGCGGCGACCTCAGCATTATGATGAATTCTATAACCGCCGCACAGCACCCGCATACCTTTATTTACCGCGGCTGGGAGGTTTCAAGCGAGGGTAACCCATATGCTCACGCGATTTTGCGCGGATATATTGATTTTGCGGGAAAGAGCGTTTCAAACTATCATTACGAGGATTTGGTTAAGCTTTACGAGCTTTACGGCAAATCGGGGCTTGCAAATCCCGCCGTTATAGTGGATACAAACCACGCAAATTCGGGCAAGCAATGCCTTGAGCAGGTCAGAATTGCTAAGGACGTTGTTTACAGCTGTAATCATAATAAGGACATACGCTCAATGGTAAAGGGACTTATGATTGAAAGCTACATAGAGGACGGCGCGCAGAAGATAGGGGAGCATATCTACGGCAAGTCGATAACCGACCCCTGCCTCGGCTGGGAAAAATCCAAAAAGCTTATCTACAAGATAGCGGATACGCTTAAGTAAGGTGAAAAAATGGAAACCTACAAGCACACGGTGCATTACTACGAAACAGACAGAATGGGCTTTGTTCACCATTCAAACTATATCCGCTGGTTTGAGGAGGCGCGGGACAGCTTTTTTGAAAAAATCGGCGCGCCATATTCCGTTACCGAAACCTACGGTTTAATTTGCCCCGTCCTTTCGGTCGGCTGTGAATATAAAAAATCCTGCTACTACGGCGAAAATATTTTAATTTACGTAACCCTTGAAAAGGTTACAAACGTAAGATTTTTTGTAAGCTATAAGGTTATGTCCGAGGATGGAGAGCTACGCGCCACGGGAACCTCGTCCCATTGCTTTTTAAACAGCGAGGGGCAGGTTGTCTCGCTGAAGCGCGTCCGTCCCGAGCTTTTTGAAATTATGCTCGGAAACGTAGGAAAAACGGTGTAAAACTGAATTTTTCTTTAAAAGCCGCCGATAATAGTATCGGTGAGTAATTTGAAAAGAAAAATATTCGGAATAATTAAGCTGATTGTTTTGTGTATTATCTGCTGCTCGCTTTTTGTGGGCGGCGGATACTTCTATCTGCGCAAAAATTTCAAGGAGGCGGAAAATAAGGTCTCAAGCGTGCCCTACAGCTTTTCCGCACCTGAAAGCAAGGGGATAATGCTTGATATTTGCGGCTCCCTAACCTTTTTGTACCTGGATTTTGAGGAGGAAAGGCTGACGGTGATTGTCCCGCCCGAAAAGGAGTATACAGATGAAATTTTCGGCTATCCGGTAGATTTTACCGTCACTACGGATTACCGACTGGTTTCGGCGATTATCGATTACGCCGACGGTATTGAGCTTAACCTGAACGGCGAAACGCTCAGGTATACGGGCGTTCAGGTGTATGACATTTTAAGCCGCACGGTGGACACCTCGGAATTAAAGAGGAAAATAATAACGGCTCTGCTTGAAAAAATAGGGGAAAACGGGATAGACGGCGAGGTTTTCGGCTATATAATTCAAAACACCGAAACCGATTTAACCGTTCCCGACTGCTATTATTGGGAGAAATATATAGCGCGTCTTTGCAAAAACGGCGGAATCATTAATTGACAAACCGCCGTTTTGCAGTTATACTATATACTGTAATTTATTAACGGGGGTATGGCTTTGGATAAGGTAAGCGAAATTTTCGGTTCTAACGTATTTAACGATTCGGTGATGATTGAGCGGCTGCCTAAGGATACATATAAAACCTTAAAAGCCGCTATTAAAGAGGGTAAGGGTATTGACAGCAGTATCGCGGATACCGTCGCCGCCGCTATGAAGGATTGGGCGATTGAAAAGGGCGCGACCCATTTCACCCATTGGTTCCAGCCTTTAACCGGCATTACCGCCGAAAAGCACGACAGCTTTATTTCGCCGACGTCGGACGGCAATGTTATAATGGAATTTTCGGGCAAGGAGCTTATTAAGGGCGAGCCTGACGCGTCTTCGTTTCCGTCGGGCGGTCTTCGCGCTACCTTTGAGGCGCGGGGCTATACCGCGTGGGACCCCAGCTCCTATGCCTTTGTAAAGGATAACACACTTTGTATTCCCACCGCTTTCTGCTCCTACTGCGGCGAAGCGCTCGACCAGAAAACGCCGCTGCTTCGCAGTATGGACGCGATTAATAAGCAGGCTCTCAGAATTGTCCGCCTTTTCGGAATGAAGGACGTTAAGCGCGTAAACACCACGGT
>JBJEOD010000091.1:0-3108 GCA_051880535.1 Acutalibacteraceae bacterium
CGCAAAGGGCCAGCTGTTCGTCAATTGCCTTATTATTTCTTCTGTAGGCAAGCTTGATAAACTGTTCTGACAAGGATTGCCGTAATGTTATCCGTTTCACCACGCTCTTTATTGAGTTCGACTAACTTGACAACATTACTTTTCATCGCATCTTCTGTCTTGTTGCTCGAAGGTGCAAAGGCATCCTTTATTTCATCTGCTGTAACCACATGCCTAAATCCATCAGAACAAAGCATATAGCATTGATTTGCTGATACAGTTCCCACAATGTAGTCGGGTTCTACTGTTTTTGATGCACCCACACACTGAAGCAGCATATTTCTTCGAGGATCTCTTTCAGCTTCTTCCTGTGTCATTGTTCCGTTACGAACCTTTTGAGCCATCAGCGTTTGGTCAAGCGTAATCACTTCAAGTTCTGCATCAGTGATTCTGTAAATTCTTGAATCTCCGACATGTCCGATTAAATATTTGCCATCTTCAAAGACAATAATTGCGGAGATTGTTGTACCAAGCTGTATATGATTCTTTCTTCCGTATTCACCAATATTTTGGTTTTGCTCTTTTATAATTCTATCCCAACGATACTTTGTATCTTCAAAATATGAATCATTGGCCAATATAGACTCATACCTTTTGTTTCAACATCAGAAAACGGATTAACCGTTACTGATACTTTTTGTTCGCAGGTCTTTTTCCACCACCACATGCCTTTTTTGGCTTTAATAACAATTTCAGTACTTCCTTCGCCAACAGCCTCTACAATTATCAATTTATTTGTTTTATTGTAGGTTGCAGTACAAACCTTAGTATTGTTACTTTTAACAGTTATTGAATTCTTAGAATCCAATAAATCCATAGTTTCTGAAGGAATTGCTTTCAGCCATACAAAGTCGCTCTTGCCTTCTTCAAGGATTACCTTGTATGCACCAAGTTCGACTTCATCGCCATCAGATTCCTTCAACTCGTCAGCCATATCATCGCCACGAGTACATTTATCAACGAAACTACCATCTTCAAAATGGAAGCCACCAGACCAAATCATTTTTTCGAAGTCCAATGATTCGCCTTTTGAAATCAGATTTAGAATCATCTTGACGCCAGAGTCTTTCATTTGACCTGATACGCCGAGTTCTATCAAAACACCTATACAATAGTCAAATTTATCATCATCCGCCGCATACTCGTTAAAACTGATTATTAGCGAAAAATAGAATTGAGGTGTTTGATCAATGAAAAATGCAATTAAAATAGCTGGCTTATTTGTTGTAGGTTTGGCCGTTTCCATAATAGGATATCCTATGATACATGAGCTTGGGCATTCGTTGATGGCCTTATTGGTTGGTGCAAGAGTAACAGAAGTATATATATTGCCATTGCCAAGTGTATTATGCGAAGTTGCACGTTTCACCCCTTCTCTGTACGGTGTTGTGGGTATTGATGTGTATATCTATTTGCTAATATCAGTTGATGGCAAAGTTTCTTTTACAACATCAATTGAAAATGGCGGTGTTCAGATCACCGCAAATAACGGAAAAATCAGTACGACAAAGCTCGGAACAAAACAATCAGAATTTAGCGCTAATGTCAACCTGCATAATCGCTTAGGTGTAGATGCGAGCTTAAAAATCTTTGGATTTATCAATGTTATCGAATATGATGTCGGTGCTGATTTGGATTTACATGCAGTAGTTAATTTATATTATGAGGAAGAATTGAGTAAATCTGGTGTGTATGCCGATGAAGAAGGGCTTGCGTATTTTTCTTTCGCGTCTGCGAATACCCGTTCAATTGTCTCTTTTCGTCGTTCGTACAAAGCCTTGTACCCGGGCGTATGCCTGATGTCTTCTACCGTTTCAAGGTAATCCGACCATATATGCTTGGTGACGGTTTTTTCAAATTTTTGATTTTCGGTGCATAAATGTCTTGACGGACAGTTTTCACAAATATAGCCTTTACTCTTAAACTCTCGGTAACCTTCTCGGTTGGTTGTTACGTAGCTCAGCACTTGGTTTTCGGGACATATAACACAGTTAAAATATACATCGTAAACATATTCATAAGGCGGAAAAAAGCCTTTCTTGCTCATCGGTCTTTTGTACGGTAATACAGGTATTCTGCCGTCATCAAGTATCCTCTTGCTGATCCACGGTGTTTTATAGCCTGCATCGGCTACTACTGCCTTTATCTCGGGATTTTTCTCTACAAGTCTGTCATATAATCCGTCAAATGCTACGCTGTCGTGTACATTCCCGGGGTTTACCGTCACATCCATTACATATCCGTTTTGATCACAGCCGGTCTGTGCTGTATACGCAAAACACTTTTTATGCTCTCCCTTGTGAAACACTCCGCTTTCAGGGTCGGTTGTAGATTCCGAAATTTCCTTTTCCTCGGGCGGCTTTGGTCCGTCAAAAGGCTTCTTGCCGTGGTCGTTTCGCTCTTCGTTAATTTCTTCCATCAACTGCTTTTCGTAGGTTTTTGCCGCCTGCGGTACCGCCTTTTTTACCGCTTTCTTCAAATTGGCGTTTGCTTTAATATGCGTTCCATCTACAAATACAGCTTCGGGCGATAAATATCCCGCCGTTTCTATTTCACTTAATATCCAATAAAATATCTCTTCTATTGTTTTTTCGGTGTATCTATGCTTGAAATTGTAGCTTACGGTTGAAAAGTGCGGGATCTGTTCATTCATCAGATACCCTAAAAACCATCTGTATGCCACATTCATTTTAATTTCTTCTACCGTTCTTCTCAGCGACGGCAATCCGTATAAATGCTGTATTAACACCATTTTAAATATTACTACCGGGTCTATGCTTGGTCTGCCGTTATCCGCACAGTATAAATCTTCCACTATGTCATAGATCTGACTGAAATCTACTGCGCTGTCTATTTTTCTGAGCAAATGGTCTGCGGGCACAAATTCCTCTATGCTGAATACTTCAAGCTGGTCGCGGTTTTCTCTTCCCTTTACTATCACTTTCATCACCGCTTCTATTATACCATATTTATGCAAAAAAGCCCAGTATGAACTGGACTTTTTCGACAGACTGAAGCGCATGGATTTTTGATTTCCATGCGCTGCCTTTTCTCGTATTTTCGGTTTTG
>JBJEOD010000092.1:0-3108 GCA_051880535.1 Acutalibacteraceae bacterium
ATCCCGACGCGGTTGTGACCATAGCAACCAGCAAAACTCAGGTTTCGGCTATTCACAATCAGCTGGGCGAGGACGTGGGAGTTTCGGTTGAACCCTGCAGACGGGACACCTTTCCCGCAATAGCTCTTGCGACCGAATATCTTGCGGACGTGATGAAGGTTGACCCTGAGGAATCGGTGGTTGTATGCCCCGTAGACCCCTATGTCAACGACGATTATTTCCGCGCACTGAAAGATCTGGCGGCTCAGGCGGATAAGGGTGAGGCAAACCTTGTGCTTATGGGGATTGAGCCTACATATCCGAGTGAGAAATACGGCTACATTATTCCCGAAAGCGCGGAGCAAACCTCAGCGGTCAAGACCTTTAAGGAAAAGCCGACCGCGCAGGTGGCGCGTGAATATATTTCGGAGGGCGCACTTTGGAACGGCGGCGTTTTTGCCTATAAGCTTAAATACGTGCTTAACAAGGCACACGAGTTGATTGATTTTGCCGATTATTCCGATTTGTTCGGTAAATACGATACCCTTAATAAAATCTCCTTCGATTACGCCGTGGTCGAAAATGAGGATAAGATTCAGGTTCAGCGCTTTGCGGGAGAGTGGAAGGATCTCGGAACCTGGAACACCCTTACAGAGGCAATGGAAGAGTCGGTCGTGGGTAAGGGGGTTATGAACGAGAATTGCTCGGGTGTCCGCATTGTCAACGAAATGGATGTTCCCATTCTGGCAATGGGACTTCACGACGTGATTATTTCGGCAAGTCCCGAGGGAATACTCGTTTCCGACAAGGAGCAAAGCTCCTATATCAAGCCTTTTGTAGATAAATTTGAGCAGCAGATTATGTTTGCCGAAAAATCGTGGGGAAGCTTTCGCGTGCTTGATGTTGAAAATTCCTCGCTGACAATCAAGGTGACCTTAAACGAGGGGCATACTATGAATTACCACAGCCACCGAAACAGGGACGAGGTGTGGGTTGTCACCTCGGGCAAGGGCAGAACGGTTGTTGACGGTGAGGTGCAGGCGGTCAAGGCGGGCGATGTAATAGTTATGCCCGCGGGCTGCCGCCATACCGTATTGGCGGACACCGAGCTTAAGCTTGTCGAGGTACAGCTCGGCGAGGAGATAAACGTACACGATAAACAGAAATTCAAGCTTGATATTTAACGCATTTCGTTTTAAAATATAAACGAAAGGGCGGCGTATCGGTATGGCGGAAATTTTCAAAACGATACTATCAAATATTTTGACGGCGGTTTATCAGCCGTTCTGGTTTGCGATGTTGCTCGCGGTGCTGTTTATGCTTGTGTATAAAGCCTACCCGAGCGCTAAAGAGGCGGCGCGGCGGTGGGTCGAATGGTTTAAAACCGATTCAAGCTTCAGAAAGATTTTTCTGTTTGCGTTCTATACCGCGCTTATTTTATTCCGCACCCTCTTAAACCGCAATATGTGGGCGAATCCGTTATGCGATGTTCTGGGAAAATGGTGGCTTTACACCAAGGACGGCAATCTCACAACCGAGGCGATTGAGAATTTTCTGTTGTTTATGCCCTTTGCGGCACTTTTGCTTTGGTGCTTTAAGGATAGGCTCTTAGGCGGCGCGGTCACATTTTTAAAAACCGTTTGGTGCTCGTTAAAAACAGTATTTCTCCTTTCCTTTACCATTGAAATGCTCCAGCTTGTTTTAAGGCTGGGTACATGGCAGCTGTCGGATTTGTTTTATAATACCTTGGGCGGCGCGGTAGGAGGAATAATATATTTTATCGCTTATAAAATTAAGCACAGAAAAGAATAAGGTTGGATTTTAAATTCGCCGTCGCTGGGTTGGTTCAGCGGCGGCGAATTGCATATTATATAAATTGTGCGGGACGGCATCATAAAAGTGCTTTTATTCACAGAAATGTTCAGCTACTCGCATAACTGTATAATGCCTTTGGAATAGGCCGTTAATTTGTGCGGATAGTCGGGACTTTTGTTATAGCAGTTAAACACAATATAATGTGCTAACTGAAAGAGTGACGGCATATTATGTACTATGGGAAAAAGAAAGGCGGGTATTGAAACCGTGGCGAAGGTAAAGCTCAATTTCATTTTTAACAATCCGAACTCGGTGGATGATACCGCCGAGGCACTTATTAAAATTCTTGCGGAGATTAATGCTCCCAAGGCGGAAGAAGCGATTAAAAAAGCCGCCAATGACAGTAAGGAAACGGCGGGCCGCTCTGCATAAAACAGGGCGGCTTTAATAGTATAGGGAGGGCTTTTTATTTTATAAATATTTATCTGGACTTATAAAAAGCTATGTGATATTGTGTTGTAAAAACATAAGGGGGAATGAATATGAATATAGCAGCCTATTGCAGGGTCTCGACCGACAAGGAGGATCAGCTCAACTCGCTTGAGGCGCAAAAGGAGTTTTTCCGCGAATACACCAAGCGCTCGGGGGACAGGCTTGTAAAGCTGTACGCCGACGAGGGTATATCGGGTACTAAAATTAAAAACCGAAAGCAATTTTTACAGATGATGGAGGACGCTCAAAAGGGACTTTTTAATATGGTGGTGGTAAAGGATATTTCCCGCTTCGCGCGAAACACGGTTGACCTGCTCCAAAACATAAGGCGGCTTAAGGCGCTGGGTATCGAGACCCAGTTTTTAACCGCGAATATGACAAGTATGGGGAACAGCGAATTTGTACTTACCGTCTTCGGAGCCCTCGCGCAGGAGGAGAGCGCCAACACCTCAAAGCGTGTAAAATTCGGCAAAAAAATCAACGCCGAAAAGGGGCGGGTGCCGAATCTGGTTTACGGCTACGATAAAACCGCGGGGGATTACTTCAATCTTAAAATCAACCGCGGGGAGGCAAAGGTGGTGCGCGAAATTTTCGATATGTATGTAAACGGGGGCTATGGTGCGACGAAAATTGCAGGAATACTTAACGATAAGGGAATAACCACCAAAAGGGGTTGCAAATGGTCGCAGAACGCCATATGCAGAATACTCACGAACGAAATATATGTCGGCAGAGTAATTAACGGCAAGCAGGAGGTCGAGGATTTTTTAACAGGCAGGCGGATTTCAAAATCGGAGGAGGAATGGTATGTTTGCGACAGAC
>JBJEOD010000093.1:0-15977 GCA_051880535.1 Acutalibacteraceae bacterium
GGAAACCGTGCCCTCCAAAATTTTAAGGAGAGCCTGCTGAACCCCCTCGCCGCTTACGTCGCGGGTAATTGACGCATTTTCCGACTTGCGGGCAATCTTGTCAATCTCGTCAACATAGATTATTCCTCGCTCGGCGCGCTCAATATCATAGTCCGCCGCCTGAATAAGACGGAGCAGAATATTCTCCACGTCCTCACCGACATAACCCGCCTCGGTAAGAGTAGTCGCGTCGGTAATCGCAATCGGTACGTCGAGTATCTTAGCAAGGGTCTGGGCGAGCAGGGTTTTGCCCACGCCCGTCGGCCCTAACATTAAAACGTTGCTCTTGCTTAATTCCACATCGGAGCTATCGTTCTTAAAAATACGCTTGTAGTGGTTGTAAACCGCCACCGCGAGGGTCTTTTTTGCGTCGTCCTGACCGATAACATAGCGGTCCAGCTGCTCCTTAATCTCCTGCGGCTTCGGCAGCGTAAACTCCTCCGCCTTTTTGTTTCTTCCGCGCTTTGAAGATGCGGTTTCATCGTCGAAAAGCAGGGTGTTGCAAAATTCAATACAGCTGTCGCAGATATAAACGCCCGGCCCCTCTACAAGCCGTGTTACCTCGTCCTGCGTTTTGCCGCAAAACGAGCAGCGTATCTCCCTATCCTTATCATTCGGCATTCTGATACCTCTATCTCTTGGAAATTACTTTATCGATAAGTCCGTATTCGGCGGCCTCGGCGGCGGTCATAAAGTTATCGCGCTCGGTATCAAGCTGAATCTGTGTGAGCGGCTTGCCTGTCTCGGCGGCTAAAATCTCGTTGATATTAGCCCTTATTCTCTCGATATGGTGGGCGTGAATAAGAATATCGGTCGCCTGACCCTTTGCCTGACCCAAGGGCTGGTGAATCATAATCTCGCTGTTAGGCAGAGCAAGACGCTTGCCCTTTGTTCCCGCCGCCAACAGGAAAGCGCCCATACTCGCCGCCATACCCATACAAATGGTGCTTACGTCGCACTTAATGTATTGCATAGTGTCGTAAATAGCCATACCGTCGGTCACAGAGCCGCCGGGGCTGTTGATGTAAAAGCTGATGTCCTTATCGGGATCCTGACCCTCAAGGTAGAGCATCTGGGCGATAATCACGCCCGCCGAGGCGCTGTTAACCTCGTCGTTGAGCATAATTATACGGTCGTTTAAAAGTCTTGAAAAAATGTCGTAGGAGCGCTCGCCCCTGCTTGTTTGTTCCAGTACATAGGGAACCAAAGTCATATCCATAAAAATACCTCCGTTTCAAAATGTGTTATAGGCTGACGAAAGCCGAACCCGTAACGATTCGCACCGCCAGCCTAAAATAATTATGGACTGCTTTACAAATTAATAATCAAAGGCTTTGATTATTCCTCGGAGCCTTGTTCCTCCGCCTTTTTAGCGGTCTTCTTCCTTGCGGGCTTTTTTTCAGCCTTTTCCTCGGTTTTTTCCTCTACCTCGGTGATAACCGCGTTTTCCTTAATGAAGTCGATAGCCTTGCCTACCGCAATATCCTTGGAGATTTCCTCTGCGGGGATAACCTCCTTAACCTTATCGACCTCTACGCCGTAATTCTCCGCCAGCTTAGCGTACTCGGCTTCAAGCTCCTCCTCATTCGGAGTGATATTTTCAAGCTCGACAATCTTTTCAAGCGCAAGACGGAATTTAACCTGACCCTCAGCCTGCGGACGGTAGGATTTTTTGAAGTCGTCGATTGTGGAATTGGTATACTTCAGATATGTTTCAAGGTTAAGACCCTGACTCTGGAGTCTGTAAGCAAAGTCCTCGGTAAGCTGTTCGAGACGGTTTTCAAACATAGCCTCGGGGATTTCGCCCTTAATGCTGTCAACAATCTGCTGAACGAGATCGTTCTCGACAGCCTCATCAGCCGCCTTGGTCTTGCGCTCAAGCGCCTTTTTCTCAAGGTCTGCCTTAAGCTCGTCAAGAGTTTCAAACTCGCTTACGTCCTTTGCAAACTCGTCGTCAACGGTCGGAAGCTCACGAACCTTAATCTCGTGAAGCTTTACCTTAAATACCGCTTCCTTGCCTGCAAGCTCCTCAGCACCGTAATCCTCGGGGAAGGTGACGTTTACGTCAAACTCGTCGCCGATATTTTTGCCGACAATCTGATCCTCAAAGCCGGGGATAAACTGACCCGAGCCTAAGGTAAGGGAATGACCCTCGCCCTTGCCGCCGTCAAACGCTTTGCCGTCGGTAAAGCCCTCGAAGTCGATTATAACGGTGTCGCCGTTCTGTGCGGCGCGATCCTCGACGGATACCATTCTCGCGTTTCTTTCAGCCATAGAGTTAACCTCGGCTTCAACCTCCTCGGGGGTTACCTTAACAGCGAGCTTTTCTGCCTTTAAGCCCTTATACTCGCCGACCTCGATTTCAGGATAGGTGGTAACCGAAACCTTGAAGTCCACGCCGTCCTCCTTTGAAATGGAGACCATTTCAAAGTCCATCTTATCGTTGATAACCTTAAGACCCGATTCCTTGATAGCGTCCTCTACAAGGTCGTTGTAGAGAAGATTGAGCGCGTCCTCAAAGAAAATTTCGGAGCCGTAAAACTTCTCGATAAGGTGAAGCGGCGCCTTGCCCTTTCTAAAGCCGGGGACGTTGATTTTATTTCGGTTTTTCCTGTAAGCCTCCGCAATAGCGGCGCGGAACTTTTCACCGTCAACGGTAATTTCAAGCTGATGCCTGTTGGTATCAATCTTTTTTGTTTCTTTTAAGCTCATTTTTATACCTCCGCATTGTAAAACGCCCTTTGCTCGTTTTACAGTAGTTCAAATTATTATATCACAACTTAATAAGTTTTTCTACATATTTTTTTAATATTTTGTAAATTCGTAAAAAATCAATATATCACGCGACAAAGACGGGCGTAAAATCAACGCAATCGCACGATATAAGCTTAAATTCCACGCCTTCGTACTCCTTAACCGCGTTGTTAAAGCCCGCACCGTGGATATGTCCGTGATAGACCTTTTTTATCCCGTGCTTTTTAATTATGTCGAATATTTCTCTGCAAACCGCTCCGCCGTAGACGGGGGGATAATGCAGGAACACTAAAACGGGAAGACCTGTTTTTTCGGCGGCTGTAAGGGAAGCTTCAAGCCGTCCCGCCTCGCGGGCGAGGATTTTTTTATCGGCTGTATCGTCATAAAACCAGCCCCTTGTCCCCGCTACGGCAAAGCCCTCGGCAACAGCGCAGTTATTGTAAATAATATCCACCGAATCAAAGCCGTTTTCGCCGAAAAATTCCTTCAGCTTTTTTGCGGTGCTCCACCACAAATCGTGATTGCCCTTTAGTAATAGCTTTTTACCGGGGAGCTTCTCCAAAAATTCAAAATCCTTTTTGGTTTCCTCTAATTTTAACCCCCACGAAAGGTCGCCCGGGAGTATTACCGTGTCGTTTTCGGTAACAAGCCTTGACCAGTTGGCGAAAAGCCGCTCGGTGTGATTATCCCAGCCCTTAAAAATATTCATAGGCTTATCTGTCCCGAAGGATAAATGCAAATCGGAAATCGCATAAATACTCAAAGCACTGTTTCGCCCCCTTAAAAAAATTTTTTTACATAATTAAATTGATTCGGCACATACTATGCTTGACCTTTTAAAGGTCGGAAAGGACTTGATTAATTTGTCAGACTGTACTTGCGAAACCAAGCTGTGCGTAGCGTGCGACGTTAAGAACTGTGTTCATCATACCGCGGACGATATGTGCTCTGCCGGCAAAATTCAAGTTGGTCACGGCGAAGCGTCGACCAGCAGCGACACCCGCTGTGACACCTTCAGAGCGAGATAATTTTATCCGCTCTGTGAAAAAAGTGCTGTCAAGTTAAAGGATTAGCACAAAAAAATGCCTCCCTTGCCTAAAGGGAGGGGGACCAACCGTTAGGTTGGTGGAGGGATATATTTAAGTTTTCTGCAAATTTAATATCCCCCAGTCAGCTACGCTGACAGCCCCCTTTAGGCAAGGGGGCCTTTATTTGTTTTATTTAATTTTAAGCGCTTGATATACAGCGTCAAGCATTTTATCCTTATCGCAGACCTCGTTAAAGCGCACCTCGGCGTTTTCGAGCGCCTTTATCGGGGCGGGAATCTCGGTCGAGGTGACCTCGGAAAGCAGACGTACATTGCCGAACTCGCTGTCGGTCTTCTTGTCTGTAACGGCGGTAAGCACGCTGTTTGCAAACTTATAGGGCGAGGCGGTGGAGGCTATAACCGCAGGTCTTCCGTCCCCTGTTTCCGCCTTATACTTCTTGTAAACCCCTACCGCGACGGCGGTGTGGGTATCACAGAGATAGCCGTACTCCCTAAACATATCGCCGATTGTAGAGAGGGTTTCAGCGTCGTCACAGCAGCCGCCGTAGAAAAGCTCGGACATTTTAGCCTTTATCTCGTCCGTAACCTTAAACACACCGCTTGCCGACAAATCGGACTGCATTTTCGCAACCGCCTTATCGTCACAGCCCGAAAGCTCAAACAGCATTCTTTCAAGGTTGCTTGAAATAAGAATATCCATAGAGGGGGAAATGGTGGTGTAGAATTTGCGGTTGCGGTCGTAAACGCCGGTGTTTATAAAGTCGGTAAGAACGTTATTGGCGTTGGAGGCACAGATAAGCTTATTTATCGGCACGCCCATTTTCTTGGCGTAATAGGCGGCTAAAATATTGCCGAAGTTACCTGTAGGAACAACCACGTTAAAGCCGTCGCTTAAATCCTCGCCGCGTGAAAGCAGGTCGCAGTAGGCGGATACATAATAAACAATCTGCGGAGCAAGTCTTCCCCAGTTAATAGAGTTTGCGGAGGAGAACTGCATATTATGCTCGGCTAATTTTTCCTTAACCGCGTTGTCGGTGAATATCCTTTTAACCCCTGTCTGAGCGTCGTCAAAGTTGCCCCTTATAGCGCAGACGTGAACGTTTTCTCCCTTTTGGGAATCCATTTGAAGCTTCTGCATCGGGCTTACGCCGTCGCTGGGGTAAAATACCATAATCTCGGTGTCGGGCACGTCCTTAAAGCCCTCAAGCGCCGCCTTGCCCGTGTCCCCCGAGGTGGCGACTAAAATAACCGTCTTCTTGCCCGCCGCAGTCTTTTTAGCCGAGGTGGTAAGCAAATAGGGCAAAATCTGGAGCGCTAAATCCTTAAAGGCGCAGGTGGGACCGTGCCAAAGCTCTAAAATATTCGCGTTACCGCCCACAACCGAAATCGGCGCGGGCTGTTCATTATCAAAGCTGCCCGTATAGGCACCCTTTACGCAGTAATCCACCTCTTCCTCGGTGAAATCGTTAAGGAAGAAGCTTAAAACATATTTCGCCCTGCCGATATAATCGAGCCTGCCTAAAGCCTCAAAGTCCTTTTCGGTAAGGCTCGGGAAGGCGTCGGGCACGAAAAGCCCGCCCTCGGCGGAAATGCCCCTTGCAATCGCCTCGGCGGCGGTGACCTTTACCGATTTATCTCTTGTACTTACATAATTCATATACTTTGCTCCTGTTTTTCAGCATTATTCTTTATTTTATTATATCTAACGCCTTTTGTCAAAGGTTTCAAGATAATTTTCCGCGTTTTTATAAAAAATTTTATCGAGAACCGTCTCGGAAAGCCCTTTTTCGCAAAGCTTAGCGTATAAAATCGGGATTTTTGCGATACTGTCAAGCTCCGCCGCCATATCAGCGCCGTCAAAATCCGAGCCTACCGCTATATTATTTTCCATTCCAAGCTCCAGCAAATGATAAATATTTTGATAAAGCCTGTCAAAAACGTCCCCGCCCAGAAATTCGGTATAAAGGCAAAGACCTACTATCCCGCCCTTTTCGGCTATAAGCTTTAGCTGACTGTCGCTGAGGTTTCGCGGGCAATCAAAAACCGTCTTACAGTTTGAATGGGTCGCCAAGGGAAAATCGGCAAGCTCTACTGCGGAATAAAAGCTCTTTTCATTAAGGTGGGACAAATCGCAGAGCATATTAAGGTCATTCATTTCCCGAATTACCCTTTTGCCGAAGTGGGTTAACCCCTTATCGGTTTTACTGCCGCCCGCTATGCGGTTTTCGCCGTTCCAGGTAAGGGTTAGTATCCTAACGCCGTCCCCGTTAAGGTCGTAAAGGCGGTCAATATCGTCCTCTATCACCGCCCCGCCCTCGACCGAAAAATAAGGGATTAAATTATCGGGTTTTTTACTCAGCTTTTCCTTAAAATCCTTTAAAATCGCCTTATAAAGCTTATATGGCTCGTCTTGGTCGTCCCTAATCCAGACGGCGAAAACCTGACTCCATTTTTCAAAAGCCGCTCCCTTTTCGCCCGAAACGGCGAGGGAATTTTTTAAAAATTCCTGCTTTTTAAAATAACATTCATACGGCGTATCGCAATGCAGGTCAAAATAATTCAATTAAAACACCCCTAAAAAGCGTTTTTGATATAATGGAGCTTATACCCGTCCGAGCCGTCCTTTTTTCTGTAAACCGTGACCTCCGCCACGTCAAAGCGGGGCTGGAGCGCGGTTTCGTACTTTGTCAGAAAGTCCTCGGCGGTAAGAATTATCCTCCTTTGCTTGTGAAAATCCACCGCCTCGGCGGGGGAAACAAGGCTGTCCTCACGGCGGGTTTTGACCTCCGTAAAAATTATATATTCGCTGTTCTCCGCAATTATGTCAATTTCGCCGTAGCGGCAATGATAGTTGCGCTTTATTATGCTAAAGCCGTTTTTGCGTAAAAACTCGGCGGTCAACTGCTCGCCCGTGCCGCCCGTTTTGCCGATATTCATACCGTCACCCTAATATATTCTTAAGAAATGAAAGCCTGTGTATCGGGGAGGGACCGTACTGCTTCAAAAGCCAAATATGCTCCTTTGTGCCGTAGCCCTTGTGCTTTTTGAAATTATACTCGGGGTATTTTTCGTCGTATGTAAGCATAAGGCGGTCACGCGTAACCTTTGCAAGCACCGACGCCGCCGCAACCGACATAGACTTTGAATCCCCTTTAACCACCGTAGCGCAGGGAATTTTTATGTTTTTAGGCACGCGGTTACCGTCTATAAGGGCAAAATCGGGCTTAACCGAAAGCCCCTCGATAGCCCTGTTCATTGCAAGGAAGGTCGCCTCTAAAATATTTACGCTCTCTATCTCTTCGAGCGTGCCGTAGGCTACAGAGTAGGCTATCGCCTTTTCGGTTATCTCCGAGTATAGCCGCTCCCTTTTTTTCTCGCTTAGCTTTTTGGAGTCGTCAAGCCCCTCTATAACCGCGTCGGGCGGCAGGATAACCGCCGCCGCGCAGACGGGCCCCGCAAGCGGACCTCTGCCCGCCTCGTCAACTCCGCAGATAATATTAAAGCCGCTTGAAACCGCGGCTTTTTCATATTCGTAATCAGGCATTTTATCATACCCTTTCCAAGGTTATTCGTCCTATTTTACAGGCTCGGTATTCTTCAAGGAGCATATTTGCCGCCCTTTCGGTGTCGGTCTCGCCGCCCCTTATTAGCATACCTCGCTTTTTGCCTATATCGCACAAAAGGTCATAGCCGTCCTGTTCCAAATCAAGCTCGCCGTAGCGCGCGGTAAGCTTTTCGGGCGCGGTATTTTTTAGAAGCTCCAAAAGCCGCACCGCCAAAAGCTCGGTATCAAGGATATTATCCTTAACCGCTCCCGTGAACGCCAGATGCTCGCCGACCGTCTTATCCTCAAACTTAGGCCACAGCACGCCCGGGGTGTCTAACAGCTCCAACTGCTTATCAATCGTAAACCACTGGTTACCCCTTGTAACGCCGGGGCGGTTTTCCGCTTTAGCCTTATTATTGCCCGCGATTCGGTTAATAAATGAGGACTTACCCACGTTGGGAATACCCACCACCATTACTCTGAGCGGCTTTCCTACCATTCCCTTTTCGGCGTAGTAATTAAGCCTGTCCGCAAGGGCGGTTTTAACCGTGCCCTTAAACTGATTTATACCCTTGCCGGTTTTGCAGTCAAGGGCTATTGCGGTAATACCCTGTGCTTTATAATATTTAATCCATTCCTCGGTGGCTTTCTCGTCCGCCATATCGCACTTATTAAGAAGAATTATAAGCGGCTTTTCGCCTATAAGGCTTTTAAGCTCGGGGTTGCGGCTGCTGACGGGTATCCGCGCGTCGACTACCTCGGCGACCGCGTCTATAAGGGGCAGTATCTCCTTAATTTTGCGGCGGGTTTTCGCCATATGCCCGGGAAACCACTGTATGTTCTGAGTATCGCTCATTTGCAAAGACTCCCTATACTGTTAAAGGGGAAAATGCGGCAAACCGCGTGACCCAAAACATAGCGGGTGTCTATAAGCCCGCCCTCGCCTATACGGCTGTCGCGGCTGTCCATAGAGTTGCCGCGGTTATCGCCCAGTACAAATATATAGCCCTCGGGTACATAGAGCGGAAAATCAACGTCATACTTTTTTGTGGTCGGCATTTTGACATATGTTTCCTCAAGCTCGACCCCGTCTACCGAGACAACGCCCCGCTCGAAATCAATATCCACCGTCTGACCGCCAACCGCGATAACACGCTTTATAATCGGCTCCTTGCTGGTCGCCGCGCTTTCAACAGAGTTATCCGCATTGCGGGAAACCACGACAATATCCCCGCGATCAGGTGTATAGCCGAGGTTTGAAATAATAACCTTATCGCCCGTGAAAAGCGTGTTCTCCATAGACTCGCCCTTAACGGTGGCGACCCTGAAAAGCAGGCTGAAGATGATTACCACCGCGATAATAGCGGTTGCAAGCACGTCGAGCCATTCAAAAACCTCCTCCGCCAAGGTGGGCTTTTTTTCCTCTTCGGGAGCCTCAGGCAAATTTTCGGCATATTCAGTATCCACTTTAAAGCCAACCTCCCCCTCCCCGCCGTTTGCGGCGGGAATTATTCTGTAATTTGGTTTTTCAGTATTATCAACGCCGTACATACTAATACCTCTGCCTAAGCAAAAAGGGAGAACAGTAAAAAACCCGTTCCCCCTCTTAAAGCCTTATTAACCGATAAGCTCTTTAACCTTAGCCGCTTTGCCGACTCTGTCGCGCAGGTAGTAAAGCTTCGCTCTGCGAACCTGACCCTTGCGGACAAGCTCAATCTTAGCAACGTTCGGTGAATGTACCGGGAATACGCGCTCAACGCCTACACCGTAGGATACGCGGCGAACGGTAAAGGTTTCGGCGATACCGCTGTTGTTCTTAGCGATAACCGTGCCCTCGAATACCTGGATTCTTTCCTTTTCGCCTTCCTTAATTCTTACGTGAACCTTAACGGTGCTGCCGATAAGAATTTCGGGAACGTCGTTTTTGAGCATATCAGCCGTGAGTTCCTTAATAGCGTCCATCTTTTTTTCCTCCTTAATTAATACCAGACGTTCTTACCCCTAAGAAGGACAGAGGACCGTCCGCTTCAATGTCGATTTTCGGCAATGAACCCACCCGTAAGGCTCGGGTGAAATCAAATGCACAAAGGCTTAAAACGGCGCAGAATACCCCCGCCGATTTAAACAGCCTTTATATTCTAACACAAACCCGCAAAAAAATCAAGCATTATTTTGTAAGTGTTCCGCCGTCGCTTTTCAGGAGAATTAAAATATCCTCCTCCTCGTTTGTTACGGCGTTTATATAAACGAGTATTTCCCGACCGTCCTCGGCGGTGCAGACAAATTCATAGCACCGCTTTTCGTTTCCGCCTTTTGTGGGAATAAGCGCCAACGCCATCTCGCGGATTTTAAGCTTGGGGCTTACGGTCTTCGCCGCCTCTTCCGCCGAGACCGCCGCGCTTTCAAAGGCGCGCTCGGTGTGGTTTGTAAGGTAGCCGCTCGCCTCGTAAAGCATTATTTCCCCCGTGTCCATTGCAACCCCCACCTTTACAAGGTCGGTATAGCAGACGGTTTTACCGTCAAGGTAGGCGAAATTAATCACGCAGACCCCCTCGTCGGTGAAATAATAGGTTTCGGTAAATCCGCTCATACCTATTCTTTCAAGGTATCTTTTCGCCTTCTCCACCGCCTGCTCGTGTTGGAGCACATAATCCCCTATCTCTCGGCTTTTACGCATATAAACCGCGTAGCCGCCCGCGCGGCTGACCGTTACGCTTATATTCCCGCCCGAAAAGCGGTAGGCGGGGATTTTGCCGTCCACCGTACCGTCCGACGAAAGGGCGGATACCTCGCACTCTGCCGTCTCGGCGGCTTTTTTAAGCGCCTCGCCCTCGGTCACGTTTTCGGCGTCTTTAAGCATTAGCGGCTCTTTTTCTAAAATATGGTCGGAATAGGGGCCGTCATAGACGAGAGTAGGGTAGTCGGAAAGGCTGTCTTCAAGGGTGTCAAGCGCACTGTTAAGCGAATCCTTATCCACAGCTTCTTCAAGCTTATTATCCAGATTATCCGCCCACGCCGACGGATTATCGTAGGCTATCGAGGAATTACCTACCGCCTCGGAGATTTTTTGCGCGGTATTTTTAAGCGCCGAAATGTTTGCGGTGTATTCCTCATTAAGGCTCTCCCCGCCGATCAGACCTTCCGAAACCGAAACGGCGTAATTTCCCACCTGTGACAGAAAGCGGTTTATAATATCAAGATTATCCCCCGCGGGCAGCTGTGCAAGGGCGCTTTTTGCGTTTTCCGCCTCGCTTAAAAGCTGTGCGGACATTCGGCTTAACTGCTTTGCGGTGGTTACATACTCCGCCTTTTCAAGAATGAGCGAGATATTGTTAACGCTCGCGTTAAGCCCGTCAAGCGAGCGGGAATAATTATTCTGAATTTCAAGCCTGTACCTTTTTAAATCCTGACCCGAACGCACCGCAAAAACGGCGGCTACCAGCACCGCCGCCGCGCAAAAGGATATAAGCCTTACGGCATTACGTGTTTTCATAAAACTCCCCTCCGTTTTTACCTATTATTGCCTTAAGAAGGGAAATTATTAAATTAAATTTCCCGCTTTTTGTAAAAGACTGCCGACATATACCACGAAAGCCCGTAGACCGCCGTCCGCAAAAGCCGAGGCGGCAATAAAAATCGCTATCATAAAAAAATAACGGGGATTCTGCAATCTCCGTTACTTTTATACTTAATTTATTAATTCCTGTGTTTAAACGCTGTCCTGAGATAATTTCCGCAGGGTCTGCTTAATAATGACAAGCGCGTCTTTTGGAGTATCGGCGTCACTGACCGCCATTTCTATCGGACAGATGCCGTCCCCCGCGCGGTTGATAATCTTCGGCACAAGCTTTTCGCAATAGGTCTTAACTCCGTTATCATCAAGCACCCTTTTCGCGCTCTCGCTTAAAACCCCCGCCCAAACCTCGGTCACTCCGAGCAGGACATAAAGGTACGCCGCCCCCGCCCCAACGGTTTTATCCGCCGCGGAAAATCCCGAAAAATCGCCGCCCGATTCAAGAAAGGAAATAAGGGGCTTAACTCCCCTTTCGCGGGAGGTATATCTGCTTTCACCCTTTAAAAGCACGCAGGTGTAGCCGCCCTCCTTTAATTTTTTTTCGGCACGGCAAATATCGCTTAACACAGCCCCGCCTTCTCCGCTTTTTTAACGATAAGCGGCACAAGCAAAAGCTGGAGTATCATTCCGGGGATTCCGGCAATAAGGGCGCTGACGGTCGCGTTAAGCGCCGCAGGGCTTATAATCCACACGGCGGCGAGCCGCACAAGTCTTGCCGCAAGCTGAACGGCAAGCACCTTAAGCGCAAAATTAATTTTTACCTTTTTAATAAGTCCCGCAAAGAGTCCGAAGCAGAAAAGCTCGGCGGTCATAAAGGGGAGCAGAGCGACAGCGGGCATTCCGCTTACCGCGTAGCTTAAAATCGGAGAAATTAAGCCTGCCGCCGCGCCGAAGGCGGGGCCGGCGCAAAAGCCCAGCAAAATAACCGGGAAATACATAGGCAAAAGCGCCTGACCCAATGCCGCGCCCGTACCCGTAAGCACTCCCACCGCGTGAACGATTTGCGGTAGCGCCACCGCCGCCGCAACCGACAAAAGAAGATACAACGCCCTTCGTTTTAAAGATAATTTTGAATTATTTAATACTTTTTCCATAACAAATTCCACCCCTTGCGGATTATTTCATATCGCCCGATATGCGTTTGAGCTGTTCCCTTACCTTAATTCCCTGCGGGCAAATTCTCTCACAGCCGCCGCAGTTAACACATTCGTCCGCCTTTTCGATAATGCCGCTAAGGCTTGCTTTTGCGGTTTCGCGGTCGCACTTTGCAGTAAGGTACTCGTTGTATTCTGCAAAAATTTTAGAAATCGGAATTTTTTTCGGGCATTGTCCCGCGCAGTAATCACAGCCCGTGCAGGGTATGCGGTTGTACTCCCTTATAATCTCGCGCACCCTGTCGGTCGCCTTAAGCTCCTTGTCGTTCAGCGGAACAAAATCTCCCATTGTAGCGATATTGTCCCTCATCATATCCATATTTCCCATACCCGAAAGCACCATAAATACCTCGGGATAGCTTGCGGCATAACGCAAAGCAACCGACGCGTGACTGCCAACTTCAAGCCCGTCAAGCACCTCAGCGGCCTTTTCGGGCAGGTTTACAAGTGTGCCGCCCTTAACAGGCTCCATAACTATAACCTTTTTGCCGTGCTTTACCGCAACGTCATAGCAAGCCTTGCTTTGCACGGCGGGGTCGTCGTAATCAAGATAGTTAATCTGTAGCTGAACCGCCTCGATAAAGGGCTGTTCGGTAAGAATCATATCAAGAATATCGGCGGTATCGTGGAAGGACATAGCGATATGCTTGACCCTGCCCTCCTCCTTAAGCCGCCTTACAATTTCAAAGGCGTTACAGCACTTGTGCTTTTTGTAAAGGTGGCGGTTAAGACAATGGAAAAGGTAAAAATCAAAATAATCCACGCCGCACAGCTTGAGCTGACTTTCAAAAAGTGGCAGAATATCCTCCTCCTTTTCAAAATAGGGGTCGGAAAGCTTGTTGGCAAGCACAAACTCCTCCCTTTTATGCCTTGCGGCAAGGCAATCTCTGACAGCGGTCTCGCTCTTTCCGTCTATGTAGCCGTGGGCGGTATCAAAATAATTAAAGCCCGCGTCTAAAAAGGCGTCTATCATTCGGTTAAACTCGGCATAATTCACCTCGCCGTCCTTCATAGGCAGACGCATACAGCCGAAGCCGAAATTTTTCTTGATTTCATTAAAGCTCATTGCTTTTTCTCCCTTTTAAAAGCTTAGGCCGGCGGTGACCCAAACCGTAACGGGTTCGACTCTCGCCAGCCTAATTATTTTTTGAATTATTCCTCGTCCTCGGGCATATCCCAGTTGTGCCATACCGCCTGAACGTCGTCGTTTTCTTCAAGCATATCAATAAGCTTTTCCATCTTTGCCGCCGCTTCCTCGTCGTCAATCGCGGTCATTGTTTGAGGTATGTACTCAACCTCGGCGGAAATAAAGCTGTAGCCGCTGCCTTCAAGCGCGTCGCGCACCGCTCCTAAGGAGTTCGGGTCGGTAGTAATCTCGAAAACGTCGCCGTCAAAGTTAAAATCGTCCGCGCCTGCGTCCAGCGCCGCCTCCATAACGGTATCCTCGTCAAGACCCTCCGCCTCTATACGGATAAGTCCCTTGCGGTCGAACATAAACATAACCGAGCCGCTCTGACCTAAATTGCCGCCGCATTTATCAAAATAGTGGCGCATCTCGCCCGCGGTGCGGTTGCGGTTATCCGTAAGGGTCTCAACGACCACCGCCACGCCCGAGGGACCGTAGCCCTCATAAATAAGCTCCTCATAGTTGTTTGCCTCGCCGTCGCCCGCCGCCTTTTTGATAATTCTTTCAATATTCTCATTAGGCACGTTAGCCGCCTTCGCCTTGGCGATAGCGTCCTTCAGCTTGCTGTTCTCATTAGGGTTAGCTCCCCCCGTCTTAACGATAACCGAGATTTCTCTGCCGATTTTGGTAAAGATTTTCGCCTTTGCCGCGTCGGTCTTCTCCTTCTTGCGCTTAATATTGTTCCATTTTGAATGTCCTGACATATTGATCACCGTAGCCTTTCATTTAACCTATTTATATTACCATAAATCGCGGTTCTGTTCAAGTGCTTTTTGGCAAATCGCTTCAATATCCGAAAAACAGATTATTTCACCGCACATACGCCTGAGTCCCGCCGCGCCCTCAAGCCCGTGCATATACCATGCCGTATGCTTTCGTGCCTCGAGCATTGCGATATGCGGGTCCTTGTATTCGCTCATCAGCCTAATTTGTCTTATCAGTACGGAAAACCGCATTTCAAGCGTAGGCGGAGTATAATCTTCGCCCCTCATATACGCGTTTATTTCCTCAAAAACAAAGGGGTTGCCCTGCGCCGCACGACCGACCGATACAAAATCGCATCCCGTCGCCTCGTACATATATTGTGCGCTCCTGCCGTCGATCACGTCGCCGTTGCCGATAACGGGGATTTTTACCGCTTTCTTGACCGCGGCTATTGTACTGTAATCAACAGGCGGCGAGTACATCTGCGCCCTTGTTCTGCCGTGCACCGTAACAGCCGCCGCGCCCGCGTCCTCGCACCTTTTTGCGACTTCGGGGGCGGTTATGCTATCCTTATCAAAGCCCGTCCGCATTTTTACCGTAACGGGAACGTTCACCGCCTTTACCACCCCGCGGACTATCTGCTGAGCAAGCTCAGGGTTCTTTAAAAGCGCGCTCCCGCCGCCGTTACCCGCAACCTTGGGCGCGGGACAGCCCATATTAATATCGATAAAGTCGGGGTTAAATTCAAGCGCCCTTTTAGCCGCCTGTGCCATAATTTCGGGGTCATTTCCGAAAAGCTGGGAGCCGAAGGGTCTTTCCCTGTCCGAACAGCTAAGCAGGGAATCAGATTTTTTGTCGTTAAGGGTTACGCCCCGCGCGCTTGTAAGCTCGCCTACGGTAAAAGCCGCGCCGTACTCACGGCATATCTCCCGCATAGCGCGGTCTGCAACCCCCGCCATAGGCGAAAGCGCGGCGAACCCTTTTATTTCAATATTTCCTATTCTCATATACAGAATTATATACCAAAAGGCGAAAATAGTCAATTTTAAAAAAATGCTTGACATAATTAATTTGCGGTTGTATCATAATAGTGTTAAAGCGATGAAAAGGACAGTAGCTTTTTAAAACCCCTTTTAAAGAGAGCGCGCGCCGTCGGCTGAAAGCCGCGCAAAGGGATAAAGAGTGAACACCGCCTTTGAGTGCCGTGGGTAGCAACACGGACGTTTTGTCTGCGTTAAGGACTAATAAAGCGCCGTTTTTTAACGGAACACGGGTGGAACCGCGGAGTATTCAGTATTATTGCTTCGTCCCTTTTTTGAGGGACGGAGCTTATTTTTTTATCGGAGGTAGTTTTATGATTAAGGTAACATTAAAGGATAACACGGTTAAGGAATTTAACGAAGGCATTACCGCTTATGAGGCGGCAAAGGAAATCAGTATGGGGCTTGCTCGTAACGCCTGCGCCGCAGTAATAAACGGCAAAAACGCCGACCTTCGCGACACGCTTGACAGCGACTGCACCCTTGAAATTTTAACCTTTGAGGACGATTACGGCAGACGCACCTTCCGCCACACCGCCTCTCACATTATGGCGCAGGCGATAAAAAGGCTGTATCCTGCCGCCAAGCTTGCGATAGGCCCCGCCGTGGACGACGGATTTTATTACGACTTTGATATTGACGAAAAATTCACCCCCGACGACCTTGCAAAAATCGAAGCGGAGATGAAAAAAATCGTCAAGGAGGACATCAAAATCGAACGCAGTCTCATGTCGCGGGACGAGGCGGTTAAGTATTTTGAGGAAAAGGGCGAGCCTTACAAGGTGGAGCTTGTTTCGGATATTCCCGAGGGCGAGAAGATCAGCTTTTACACCCAGGGCGACTTCACCGACCTCTGCGCGGGGGCGCACCTTATGAGCACAGGCGCGGTCAAGGCGTTCAAGCTCACCTCCGCCACAGGGGCGTACTGGC
>JBJEOD010000094.1:0-3107 GCA_051880535.1 Acutalibacteraceae bacterium
GATTTTATAGATACCCGACCCGATCCACGGATTGAGATCGGGTTGTTTCAGTTCGATTTTCAATGCGACAGGTATGAATTTAAAGACATTCCCGAAAATATTCCCGACGGCTTTATTTGTATTCGCTTTTGGTGCGAGGAAATGAAATGGCTGTTACCGGAAAAGCCTGAGCAAATGATGTATGAGCCGCCGCGCTTTTGGGAAATACACAAAATTATAAAGGAAAAGAAAAGCATAAAACGTCAGCAAACGGCAGATCAGGAAGAAGAAAATCAGACCTTTGAGCATGTATTTGAAGGTCTGAACATAAAATTTTATCCGTTAAGCAGGCAAGAGGTCTCGGAATATAAAAAGCAGTGGGTTGAAGCTTTTTCACCCGTGGGTGCGAATATAAAGGAAATCAAAAATCAGTGCCTTAGCTCGCGCAAATACACACCGTTTCTCTGGCATATGTTCAGCTTTGAGTTTCTTAACTGTGTGACAGAGGAAAACGCCGAAAAATTATTCAACCGGCAAAATAAACGCTCCTGCGTAATTATAAGTAATGTCTTCGACGCAGCCTATCGCCTTGAGAACGCCGAGAGCCTGACGGCCGATGTGTTGTATCAATTTATTGATGTAACGGTTACCGCCGACGATTTCTCCTGGACCTATTCAAAAACGCACGAGGATATGTGCGGACCGTATTTTTACAAAAAATAATCGCCCAAAGCATAATGGCTTCGTATATAACAACCCTTGCCCAATAAATCGGCGAGGGTTGCATTATAGAGGTGTACGGAAGCGCTGTATTTACGAAATCGGGCGAAAAAAATCAGAAAAGCTTTAAATATTTTTGATATCAGGTCTTGACATTGCGGGGGAGAGGTGCTATAATATAACCTATAAAACTTATAGGTTTAATTGGGAAATGCATTTTTTTCAAAACCGGAAGCATAAATTATAAAAACAAAAAATTAAGGAGCGAATCCAAATGAAGACTTATGACAGAATCACAGATTTAATAGGCAAAACGCCGCTTTTGAAGCTTAACAATTACGCAAGGCTTAAAGAGCTCGACGCCGATGTTTACGCCAAGCTGGAATACTTCAATCCCGCGGGCAGCGTTAAGGACAGAATCGCCAAGGCGATGATAGACGACGCGGAGGCGGCCGGTGCGTTAAAGCCCGATTCCGTGATTATCGAGCCGACCAGCGGTAACACGGGTATCGGCCTTGCGGCGGTGGCGGCATCACGCGGCTATAAGATTATTCTTACTATGCCCGAGACTATGAGCGTTGAGCGCCGCAATCTCTTAAAGGCATACGGCGCTCAGCTTGTGCTGACCGACGGCTCACAGGGTATGAAGGGCGCTATTGCCAAGGCGCAGGAGCTTGCCGCCGAGACCCCGAACAGCTTTATTCCCAGTCAGTTCACCAACGCCGCCAACCCCACGGCGCACCGCAATACCACCGGACCCGAAATCTGGGAGGATACCGACGGTAAGGTTGATATATTTGTAGCGGGCGTAGGCACAGGCGGTACCGTGTCGGGTGTAGGCGAGTACTTAAAGAGCAGGAACCCGAACATAAAGGTTGTCGCGGTAGAGCCCGCAGGCTCCCCAGTGCTTTCAAAGGGCACGCCGGGTCCGCACAAAATTCAGGGCATCGGCGCGGGCTTTGTGCCGGAGACTCTTAATACCGAGGTCTACGATGAGATTATCACCGTGGAAAACGAGGACGCCTTCCAAACAGGAAGAACCCTTGCAAGGAAAGAGGGTCTGCTTGTAGGTATTTCCTCGGGCGCGGCTGTATGGGCGGCAAGCGAGCTCGCTTGCCGTCCCGAAAACAAAGGAAAGCTAATTGTTGCTCTCCTTCCCGATACGGGCGAGCGTTACCTTTCCACCCCTATGTTCTCCGAATAATAAGCGGCTTTCGCCTTATAAAGGGCTTAAAAAAGCTCCGTCTGTTTTCCGATTTCGGAAAGCGGACGGAGCCCTTTTGTTTTATGGGTTTTATATTACATAATCGTTTGTATAGCGTTCCTTTTGCCTGTCCAGAATATCCTGCAGGGTTATGCCGTCAAGATATTCGTTTATTACGCGGTATAGCCCCTGCCATACAGGCAAGGTCGGACATTCTCCGCTTCGCTCGCAGGAAATCGGATCCTCGTTAAGACAGTCGACAGGCGCAAGACTTCCCTCGGTCAAGCGGAGAATTTCGCCCACCGTGTATTTGTCGGGAGACCTTGAGAGCTTATATCCGCCCTGTGAGCCGCGTGTGGTTTTAAGAATATCCGATTTATTAAAGATAGGGATAATTTGCTCCAAATATTTTTTGGATATATTCTGGCGCTCCGCTATATCCTTAAGCGCTACAAAACCGCAGTTCTGATGCTCCGCCAAATCAATAAGCATCCGCAGAGCATAGCGCCCCTTTGTGGAAATTTTCATTTCCCTTCACCTCTTGTTTTTTATAACCTAATAATAACATATATATTATAGGTTTTCAAGTGGGAACGCATAAAATTCGGATAAAGGAAATTTAAAGACAGCTGTACGCGTCAGTCTATATAATCCTCGGCGGGAAGGTCGTCTGAGTGGGCTCGCTCGTTAAGGTTCAGGGATTTTATAACCTCAAGCGTGTTTGTAAAGCCCTCCTCGATATAAAAGGATTCCCTTAAATATTCGTAATTTTTATCAAAGCCCGATATATCGCAGGTCAGATATTGTCCGCCGTAAATGCTGTCCCTTGTAGCGCCCGAAAGGTCGGCTAAATACGCCTCCTTTAGCCTTGAAAGCTCGGCGGCGGTGAGATACCGCCCCTCTACGGAGTCGTCCTCCGAATAAACAGAAATTGCAAGGTTGTTGTCCGTAAAGCTTTCAAAGTGACTTCGTATGCTCGCCTTGTTTTCGTCGCTCTTGTAGATTTCAAGCAGCGTATCCATACAGTTATTGTAATCCACATAAAAATTACGTTCAAAGCTCCGTCCGCCCTTAAGGATATAGCTTATATAAACATAGTCGTATTCGTATTTATCTCCGCCCTGCCCGACGATTTCGTTGTGCAGCTTCATAACAAGGTCGGGGTCGTCAAATTCAACGCTGAAGCCCGAAAAGAACACTCTTG
>JBJEOD010000095.1:0-15876 GCA_051880535.1 Acutalibacteraceae bacterium
GATAAGCGAATACAGAAGTATATATCTTTCTGACACTTTAGGTTATTACGGCGGTATATTATATTTTTATCTTGCTCAGGGAGATAATACCATAGTGATAACTATGGAACAGGGTAACGCCGAAATTAATTCTATCGTTTTCAAGCAATACCCGCAGTCTCCTGAATACAAAACAGCGAGCGAAAGCTTTAGTTATTCAAAATATGCGGGCGAAGCCGTTTATTTTGAGGCGGAGACACCCGTTAAGAAATCCGATGCTTCAATCTATGCTATTAATGACGCTTCTTCAACAGCACTCAGTCCTTACAGCCCGTTTGAAAAGTATCTTAATTCCATAGGCGGTTCCTCTTGGGAAAATCCGGGGCAATATGTGGAATGGAAATTTTCCGTTCCTGAAGATGGTTTGTATTCGCTTGCCTTAAAATACCGTCAGGACATTAATATCGGTATGAGCAGCTACCGTAAGATAATGATTGACGGGAAGGTGCCGTATGCCGAGCTTGAACAATATGCTTTTGATTATACAAGTACCTTTGAAAATGAAGTTCTGGCTATAGGTGAAGAACCTATACTGTTCGAGCTTGAAAAGGGAGAGCATACATTAACAATGGAGGTTATAATCGGCGAGCTATCCTCCGTGCTACCGTATGTAAATAATGTAATTGATACACTGACCGCCGATTACCGCAAAATCGTAACCATAACAGGTAATGCACCTGATACGTTACGTGATTATAATTTAGAAGAATATATCCCCGAAGTGCTCGCTTCGCTTGAGGAGCAGAAAGAGGTTTTAGACGCTCTTATTGAAAAAGCAAACGATATTATGGGCAGTTACTCTTCGGGAACACAGAACATGACAATTCTTTCTCAGCAACTTGATAGCTTTGCTGAGGATTCATATAACATTACAAAAAATTTATCTGATTTCAAAGCAAATATTTCTTCGCTGTGCACATGGATGTTAGATGCAAAAACTCAACCGCTAAAGCTTGATTATTTTGCAATAAAATCATATGACGGTGAATTAAAGCCGGCGCAAAACGGATTTTTTAAAAATGCTTTATACACGATTGAGTCTTTTCTTTATACTTTTTCGTCAGATTATGAGCATAATCAGCGTACAAAGAAGGACGATGACACCATAACGATATGGATGACAGGCAGTTCGGCTACATTCAACATCAACGATCAATTGATAAAGGAAAGGTTCGAGACAGAGCACCCTGATATTAATGTTAATCTAAGATTAGTTGCGGAATCTCTTGCTGAAGCTATTCTTTCCGGCGTAGGACCCGATTTGTATCTGGGTATTGATGCTGCCACAACAATGAATCTCGCTTACAGAAATGCTGTGGTTGATTTGGCCGACTTTGACGATTTTGATGAAGTGAAAACAAGATTTCGCAAAAACGCTTTTATTTCGGTAAGCTATGATGATTCGGTTTACGGAATACCTAATACGCAAAATTTCAGCATTTTATTTTATCGAACCGATATTTTCGAGGAAATGGGATTAGAACCCCCGAAAACTTGGAACGATGTTATATATGTAATGTCAATGCTGAAAAAGAATAATCTTGAATTTGGTTTGCCCTTCAATTCAGGTACATTCCTTAATATGCTTTATCAGCAGGGTGAAACCCTTTACAATGATGAACAGACTGCTACCGCACTCAGTTCATCTGCGGCGATAAATGCTTTTTCAACCTTTACGAGCTTCTTTACCGATTACGGTGCCCCGATTTCCTATAATGCATTAAACCGTTTTCGTACAGGCGAAATGCCGATTCTTGTCGGTAACGTTTCTTTTGCTGCCGAGCTTGATGTTTTGGCACCGGAAATTGACGGCAAATGGAATGTTTCACCATATCCCGCTACTATATTGGCTGACGGCACTCTTTCGGGCGGAGTTGTGGCAGATGTTACCGTTGATATTATACTCAATGAAGAAAAGAAAGATATGTGTTGGGAATACATCAAATGGGCAACCTCCGCTGATATGATAGTAAAGTATAATGAACGCAACGAAATGGCACTGGGGGCTTCGGTACGTGCAACCCCTGCTAATACCGAGGCATTTGGAATGATACCGTGGGACAAAAATATTTTGAAGATAGTAGAAGATTATGAAAAAGAGGGGATATATAATATTCCTTCTGTTCCCGGCAGCTATTTTACCGACCGTCATTTAAGCAACGCAATAAAGGCTGTGGTATATAACAGCGAAATTCCGGGAGATGCGCTCAAGAGATACAGTAGATCCATAGATACTGAAATTACAAATAAGCGTGAGTATTTCGGACTTGAAAAATAGATAATAAATCCGATGTAAATTCGTTATTTGAGAAAGTGTGGGTTTTCCTTGCATAAAAGTATAAAGAAATATGTCAGAAAGTACGGTATGTCAATACTGTTTGCATCGCCTTTTATTATTTTATTCACCATATTTACCGTTGTGCCGGTTTTTATGGCGGTAGGCTTAAGCTTTACCAAATACGATATTTTAAATCCTCCTGTATTTGTTGGCATAAAGAATTATCTTCAGCTTTTTCTTGAGGATGACGTATTTCTTACAGCACTTAAAAACACTATATTTTATGCCGTAATATTTGCACCTATTTCTATGATTGCCAATATGGGCGTGGCATGGATTATAAACGATTATCCTCCGTTTGTACGCACTGTGTTAACATGCGTTTTCTATGCTCCGTCGCTTACAGGCGGAATGGCGGCCATATGGTCCTTGCTTTTCAGCGGCGACGCTTACGGTATTGTTAATAGGCTTTTGATGAATTTGGGAATAATTTCAAGCCCTCAGCAGTGGCTTAGCGATCCTTCTTATATGTTTGTTGTATTAATGATTGTATCGGTGTGGCAATCCTTGGGCACAGGCTTCTTAGCATTTGTGGCCGCTTTCAGAGGATTGGATGTTTCAATGTATGAGGCGGCTTCCATTGACGGTATACGCAATCGTTTTCAGGAGCTTTGGTACATTACACTGCCTGCCTTGGAACCCCAATTTGCATTTACAGCGGTTACTTCTATTACCGGAGCTTTCGGTGTCGGAACCTTGAGTTCGCAATTGTTTGGAAATCCCAGCACAAACTATGCGGCGCATACTATGGTTCTGCATATGCAGGATTATGCCACAACACGAATGGAAATGGGCGTTGCCTGCGTATTGGCGGTATTGCTGTTCGTTTTGACAGTGGGAGCCAACAATTTGTTCAGAAAATTTATAAGAAGGGTGGGAAGGTAGTCAATGGCAAAGCGACAGAAGCATTTAAACCGTGGGACTTTCGGTTATATTTTTTCGATAGTCGTTATGGCGATTCTTGGAGTATTTATGCTCGTCCCTGCCGGTTATACAATAAGTCAGGCTTTTAAGCCGCTTGATGAGTTATACCGTTACCCTCCTACGATTTTTGCTCAAAATCCTTCCTTAAAAAACTTTACAGACCTTTTTAATCTATTAAATGAAACTGCTATGCCGTTTGTGCGGTATTTCTTTAATACAGTATTTCTTACAGCAGCGGCTGCAGGCGGTCAGATAATTATTGCTTCTTTATGTGCATATTCCCTATCAAAAATACCATTCCCCGGTTCAAAATTCATCTTTCAGATGATAGTATTTTCATTAATGTTTTCAGGAACTGTTACCGCAATTCCAAGTTTTATAGTTTACAGAACACTACATATGATTGATACCTATTGGGCGGTAATTATGCCGCATCTGGTTTCGACTATGGGTTTCTACCTTATGAAACAATTTATGGAAAGTAACGTTCCGGACGATTTGCTCAATGCTGCCCGCATTGACGGCGCTACTGAGCTTAGGGTGTTTTTCAGTATAGCTATGCCTTTGCTTAAGCCAGCGTGGTATACCCTAATTATTCTGTCGATTCAGGGGCTCTGGGGTTCATCTGCACAGAATGTTTACCACGAAACCTTAAAAACCTTGCCGCAAGCGATTTCGCAAATTTCAACAGGCGGACTTGAAAGAGCAGGCGTCAGCGCCGCCGCTTCCTTGATTATGATTTGTATTCCTATATTGTGCTTCGTCGTTATGCAATCTAAAATTGTTGATACAATGGGCTCTGCGGGACTTAAAGGATAAATAATACCGTTTATCCGTTGTTATAAGAAAGGAATACCAGCTATGAAAAAGGCGTTTGCAATATTTGTTTGTTTTTTTGTTATCTGCGGTGCTTGGCTGCCGGCTTCGGCGGCAGGTTCAAGTGTGCCGTACGATAATTATACATATTCCGAGAATGACGGTTCTGTTATTTTGAACCCGCAGGCGTATCTGCCTGAGACGGTTATTTACGGTGACGATCTTTCTGTAGGGAATTTTAAAAATCCCACCGATTTTGACGTTGATGAAAACGGATATATATACATTTTAGACGAGGGGAATAACCGCGTTGTGGTTATAGGCTCAAACTACGCGATAAAAGGAACCTTTGAATGTAATTCCGTTGAGGCGGATGGCAGTCTGAAGCCCCTTAATGATGCTTCGGGAATCAATGTGTCGGAAAAATATGTTTATATATCCGATACCGAAAACAACCGTGTTCTTTTGTTCGATAAGATCAGCGGCGAATATGTAAAGCCATATTACGTGACCGGTTCTTCAGTGCTTGGAGAGGATTTCATTTTCAAACCGACAAAGACCGCAACCGATTCAGAGGGTAATCTTTATGTAGTAAGTAACGGTACTTATGAGGGATTGCTCAATATAAAGGAAAACGGCGAGTTTCTGAGCTTTTTTGCCAGCAATAAGGTTACTGCATCCACGTGGACACTTTTTTGGAGAAGATTTTCTACCAAACAGCAGAGAAAAAACAGTGAACAGCTCATTCCTCAGCAGTTTTCAAGCATTGATATGGATGCAGACGGATTCTATTATATTACTACATATACAGCTGTTTCAAACTCTATGGTTAAACGTATGAATCCCGGTGGAAACAACGTTATAAGGAGTCTATCAAATATTAATTTGATAGGTGATCCGACGAAATATTATGACGGGTCTTTTTCTGGGGAAAGCAGCTTCAGCGATGTTTCGGCGGGTCCGTATAAAATATATGCTTGTCTTGATAAAACAAGAGGCAAAGTATTCTGTTATAACTATGACGGTTATCTGCTTTATACCTTCGGAACTCTTTCTGCTCAGGATGGCGGATTTTCGAGCCCTGTTGCAATATCTTATCTTTCAGATGAGAGAATAGCGGTTCTCGACAGCACCAGAGGTTCATTAACGGTTTTTTCTCCTACGGAATATGCTAAGGAGATAAATCTCGGTACACATTTTCAGAATGAACTTGAATATGACGAGGCATTAAAGCACTGGAGTAAAGTTCTCGGCTTTAACAGTAATTACGAGCTTGCACTAAATATGATGGGCAAATCCTATTACGGCTCCGGAGATTATGATAAAGCTCTAAAATACTTTATGGCTTCAAATAACAACGAAATGTATTCAGATACTAAAAAAGCGATGCGCTCTGAATGGATATATGCACATCAATGGATATTTGTTGTATTGGTAGTTTTGATAATAGTCTGGATTGTGATTAAAAGCATTTTCAGTCTGTTCAAAAGGTTTAAAAAGAAAAAAATTAAAAGGATAGGGTAAGAGGGAGAAAATAATATGTCAGAATTATTATCAGAGACTTTGAACGGTCTGAAATTCACTTTATATATTTTTTCCCATCCTTTTGACGGCTTTTGGGTTATGAAATCCGAGCGTAAAGGAAATGTAAAATCTGCGACACTTATTTTCCTTATACTTGTTTTGACAACGGCATACCGCATTTTAGGAAGCGGCCGACTCTTTACTTCTAATACTTTTGCTTCTTTTTCGGTTTGGATACTGATGATTGCCGTAATTTTGCTTGTTGCACTTTATTGTGTAGCTAATTGGGCGATTACAACTCTTCTTGACGGTAAGGGGAGCATATCGGAAATTTATATGTACCTTATGTATGCTCTGTCTCCGATTGCATTAATCAATATTCCCGTGACTTTGCTTACGCATATTATTGTCGCGGAGGAAGCAGCATTTTACACGCTTATCAACATCGTGTGTATTGTATGGGTCATATTTCTTGTTTTGGTCGGTAATCTTTCGATACACGATTATACAATGTTTAAAAGTATATGCACGGTTGTGCTTACAATTGCGGCAATGGTAGGTATTTTTGTGTTGACTGTTTTGTTCTTCAATTTGGCACAGCAGGTTTGGGTTTGGGTTTCTTCGATAGTAAAAGAAATAGCATTTCGGATTTAGATTATTAAGGAGTAGGGTATGAAGACAATTTTCAGAAATAAATTATTGCTTCTGTTGACGGTGCTTACAATTTTCTCTGTCTTAAATGTCAGTGCGACACCTACGGAAGGTATCCCCGTAGTTTCTGTTCCGGAAGTGCAGAACAGCATATCTGCCCAAAGCGGATTTGAAAAAAAGCTTGAAAATAACGGTTATGCACTGTACTTACAGTCTGAAACCTATAATGTTGCCGTGCTTGATAAAGCTTCGGGAGTTTACAGCTATACCTTTCCTGTGAACGCAGATGCTGATGCATTAGCCGAAGGTGTAAATTTGGAACTCTTAAAGAGTCAGCTTATTGTTTACTATTATGATAGTAATAAATCAATGGCATCTGTAAATACTTACACAGACTGTGTAAAAAACAATAATGTTACATATTCTGTAAACGGCGATGCTCTTTCATTGGTATATACCATAGGTGACCAATCCTTTCAGGCGGCTTCGTTGCCAAGAGTGCTTACAAAAAAGCGTATGGAAAAGGATATTCTTTCAAAGCTTGATGATAATGAGCAAGAAAAAATACTGAAGTATTATACCCTTTATTCCAAAGAGAATATGAATGATGAGGCATATAAATCGGTTAAATTTTCTTTTCCGTCTATTGCGGAAAATGATCTATATATACGCTCTTCTATTCCTGATTACATAGCTGAGGGTGTTTATGAGATTTTCGAAAAGGCAGGATATACTCATGAAGATTTACAGAGGGATTGTGACGAAAACCAGGTTGAAAACGAGTATGTTGAAAAACCGTTTTTTGTAATAACCGTAGATTATAAGCTGACTGATGACGGTTTCAGCGCAAGCTTTGTTCCTGAAAAAATTGAGTATTCCGAAAGCTATCAGCCAATTAGAATTAATCTTTTGCCCTTCTTTGGCGCGGCGGATACTTCCGCAAACGGATATATGCTTGTTCCTGACGGATGTGGCTCAGTGATTAATTTCAATAACGGGAAATCTGCGACGGCTGATTACTGGAAAAAGCTTTTTAATGATGACGGAGCAATTCCCGTTTATGAACGTGTTTCTAATACCGAGCTTTCTGTACTTCCGATATATGCGCTTTCCGCAGATGATTACGGATTTTTGGCTACAATAGACAGCGGTTATGAAATTGCGGGTATTGGCTGCGGAATTTCAGGCAAAAACACCTCTTATAATAATATTTATTCATTCTTTGATATATCTTCGGCAGATATGGTTACGCTTTCTTCAAATAATATGGACAGCTTTTTAATGATAAGCAAATTGTTTTCCAATGAGGTTTCGGTTTCTTATCATTTAACTGCAGGTAATACATCATACAGTGAATTTGCCTTAATGTACCGTTCGATTTTGCAAAATAAGAATATTTTACCCGATAAGGTCAGCGCAGATAATACACTTCTTAATATTAATTTTGTCGGAAGCGCATCTGTCACCAAAAGATTTTTGGGTATTCCGTATGAGACAGTAACCGCACTTACCACATATTCTCAGGCACTTGAAATTTTAGAAGATATAGGGGATATAAGCACGCAGGTTAATTTCCTTAATTCGCTTAAGGGCGGTTATATGCAGAAAAGTGCTGATTCTGTAAAGCTTCTTTCGATATTGGGCTCACAAAAAGAGCGAAAATCACTGAAAGAAAGAACAGGCTTATTGACTGTATCGTTCTATGGACAACGCGCCGCGAAAATTAAAAAGTCGGACGCGGTAAAGAGTATGAACCGCAGTAACGCCTGTCTTTATAATTACAATACCGTAAGCCGTTACCGTGAGACTGATGATATCTATATGATTTTATCACCGAATAAGCTTACCTCATATGCGGCAAGGCTTGTGAGCTCACTTAAAAAATCAGACTTGCAGGCAGTAAATCTTTTGGATTTAGGCTATGAGCTTAACAGTGATTTCAATACAAAGCAACAGACTGACAGATATCAAGCAAGACTGTCGGTACAAAAGTATTTAGAGGCAGTCTCAAAGGAATCAATTGTTTCTGTAGATGTGGGAAGTGTTTTCGCTTTCTCGTATATAGATAAGATACGAAATATTCCCGATACGGACAGCGGATACGCGATTGAGGATTATTCCGTTCCGTTTTATCAGATAGTGATAAGCGGCTTGATTCCGTATACAGCACATTCTATGAATACTGCGGACGATGCACAAACTCAGTTTTTATCAGCTGTTGAATACGGAGCCCAGCTTTCGGTTACATGGATATATGAAAAGGCTGATAATACCGTAAGAAGCAGAGAAGATTATTATAATATGAATTACAGTGATACTTTGGAGCAGATAAAAAAATATGCTGAAAGTTACAGTGAGCTTTACAAAAAAATTGCAGGTGTCGGTATAAAAAGTCATATCGTTTATTCAGAAAATGTCAGAAAGACTGTATGGCAAAACGGAATTTGTGTTTATGTTAATTACGGCGATACAGCAATAACTGTTGACGGTGTCGACCTGCCCGCACAGAATTATTGTTATACACAGGAAGGGATATAAAATGAAAAAGAATAACAATCCTTTTTTATCTATGAGCTTACAGCAACGCCGCTCTTTAAAAGGCTATCTGTTTTTTCTTCCTTTACTTTTCGGATTGATTTTCTTCTTTATCATTCCGATTGTCAAATCCATCCTTTTCAGTCTCGGCGATGTTACCAGCGGTGCTACGGGCTATAAAATAACGCTGACGGGTTTTTCGGCATATTATGATTCCTTAAAGGTACATACTTCTTACCGTCAGACCGTGGTTGCGGCCGCAATATCTGTATTGACCAAGACTCCGTTAATTATTATATTCAGCTTCTTTATGGCGTCTGTGCTCAATCAACAGTTTAAAGGTAAAACATTTTTCAGGGTAGTAATGTTTTTGCCTGTTATACTTACGGTCATGAACGCTCAAAGCAACTCCCTTGAAAGCTCAATGGATTCCTTTTCTTCTTATAAAAGCACTTCCGGAACAGTGGCAGTGTCCTTTACAAACCAAATAACCGATTGGCTCATCAGCGCGGGAGTAGGTGAGGATTTTGCAAACAGTCTTACGGGACTTGCGGATTCTGTGTATTCGGTAATAAGTCTTTCTGCAATACAAATACTGATTTTGCTTGTGGGTATGCAGGCGGTTTCCCCATCACTTTATGAGGCGGCAAAGGTTGAGGGCGCAACTTCTTGGGAATGTTTCTGGAAGATAACATTTCCTATGGTAAGCCCTATGATTATGACCTGTGTGATATACACGGTAATCGATTCCTTTACCTCGAATGATAATGCGGTTATGTCTCTTATATCGGAAACGGCGTTCACAAAGCTTCAGTTCTCCTTGGCATCTGCAATGGGCTGGATATATTTCGCGTTTATCGGATTGTTGTTAGCGGTTATAGCTATTATATTTTCAAAATTTATTTATAGGTACGAATGAGGTAGAAAAATGGCAAAAAAGACTTTTCGTTTTGACAAAAGAACTCTGAAAAAATCATTCGCACCTTTTCTTTGGTCTGTCATAAGACTTGTTTTGCTCATCGGGATAAGCTATACAATATTGTATCCTCTTATGACAAAGCTTGTTCTTGTGTTTATGGATCAGCAGGATTTAAGTGATTTTTCGGTACAGTGGGTTCCTAAGCACTTCACATTATCAAATATTGTTACTACCGCAGAAATACTGGACTATTGGCCTACGCTTTTAAAATCAATAGCTTTATGTCTTGCGGTAAGCTTACTGCAAATAACAACCTGTACTCTTGCCGCATACGGCTTTGCAAGATTTAAAGGTAAGTTCAGAAAACTGCTTTTCGGTTTGGTGCTGGCAACATTGCTTATACCTCCGCACACTTATATTGTAACGCTTTATACCCAATTTCAGAATTTTGATTTCTTCGGAATCATTTCGCTTTTTAACGGCTCGGGTATCAACCTTTTAGATTCTGCTTGGACATTTATTGTGCTGGCGGCAACGGGTATGGGTATAAGAAGCGGATTGTATATTTACGTGGAAAAGCAGACTTTCTCGTCATTACCTCATGAGCTTGAAGAAGCAGCTGAGGTTGACGGTGCAGGGATGTTCAGGACTTTTGTTTCGGTTATGCTGCCTAATGCGGTGCCGAGCATTGTAATGTGTCTGATACTTTCTTTTATCTGGCAATGGAACGATACCTTTTACACAACATATCTGGCTCCGGGGCTGGATACGCTTTCCCAGAAGCTTACTTCGCTAAACTATAGCATCAGTCAATATTTAGGCGGTTGGGAGACGAGAAACAGTCAGTATGCATTGCTTTTAACAGCGACAGGAACTTTGCTTTGCGTATTACCGCTTGTTATTCTGTTTATTTCCTGTCAGCGTTTCTTTGTTCAAGGTGTTGAACGCTCAGGCTTGGTTGGATAAATATTTTAAATTTTAATGCAAAGGAGAATATATGTGAGCCGAATCAGAAAAACACTTTGCCTTATCATGGTTTTATCAATTGTCACGGGTTTATGCGCCTGCAAAAAAAACAATAAAAAAATTGATAACAACAGCAGTGCCGTAAATTCAGGTACTGAGGGGGGTTACTCTTCAAATACGGAGGATAATTATAACAATACCGTGTCGGATTGGCAGGACGATGCTCAGCAGACCCAGAACAATTCCAACCAGTCATTTGATAATAATTCGACCGGTAATAATCCTACGCCTAAGCCCGGAAACAATACTCCCGTAACACCAGTAGTAAAAGAAAATCCGCATGCGGGTTTATCTGAATCGGAGCTTACTGATAAAACTAATCTGCAGTATTATTATGAGGGAAATAATTATGCTTATGGTATTACTGTTCAGGGCAATGAGTATATCGCTTTTAAGGACGAGGGCGGGCGTCTTTATGACATTATGAACGGCGGTGGAAGAATCCAACTTGTAAATGTCGGCAAAGCGCAGATTTTATCTCTCGGCACAGTAACAGGCATAGAGAAAACCATGCAGGATGCTTATAACTGCATCAAGGTTTCCTACAATATGATTGCAAATAATGCTTCGGATGCCAAGGTCACTACAACATATATTTTTAAAGAAAATTGCATTTCTTATTCTACTCAGGTTTCCGTTTCTTCAAAAACAAAGATAAGCTGTGATAATTCAAAAATAATCCGTGGTTTTCTAAATGATTATATTGATTGTGAGGCAACGATTCATGAAGAATGGGTATATCCCTCTAACGGTGACTATCCTTACCCGGATTTTGAAAGCCTCGCGATAAAGCATCAGATCGATGAAACGCTATGGTGCTATTCTTTCCTGCGCGGCGATGGTGTAGCCACAACCTATATGCTTGACAATTGGGATACTCCTAATATTCCGTGTGAATTTGAAGACGCAGAGGGTTTGTTCTACACGCTTTCATATGACATCGCCTTTGTAGATACAGCGACAGAGGGAGAAAAAAGAGATTATTTAGGTTTATTCAAGAGCCTTAATTCCGATTTTGCGGCAGGCATAGCACCTATAACAGATACAGGCGACAATTCTACGATTTTTGAAGGCGATGAAGCGGAGCTTAATATCAATGTGACCAATCTTACGGATTCTGATTTGTCATTCAGTCTGCGATATGATGTAAGAGATTATTACGGTAATGTTGTAGATGCGGGAATCTTTATTAACAGTAATGTGTATAAATATTCCGAAGCAAACCGTAAAATAACCGTCAAAGCCGGTAATTACGGTATGTATTATCTGAATTTATATGTTATTTCAAAATATTCATCATATATTGAATGTTATCCCTTTGCTTTGCTTGAAGAATATCAATATAAGTATTACGATACTTCTCCTTTTGGAATAGCTACCTCTAACCATGGTAAAGACGAGCAGACATATATCGATACCGCGCATTTGATTGCAAAGTGCGGGGTTGCAAATATGCGTTTGGGTGCTAATGAGCTTCAATTAAAGCAGGCGGATGAGCTTATTAAGCTTGGGGTTACTAAGTTTAACGGAGCCACAAACCCTGTTAATGACAGTGCGCTTGAGACGGATAATTATGTATCATCTGTAATGAAAACAGTTGAAAAGCTCTATAAATATATCGACTCTATGGAGGTCGGAAATGAAATGAGTCTTGAAGCTTCAAAATCAGGAGGCCGACCTTTAGAGCAGCTTTATCCGCTTTTCTACAATTATACGTATATGCCTACATACAATGCGCTTAAGGCGAAATATCCGAGGCTTAAATATATACCGTGCCCCTTCTCCGCCTGTGAACAGGCATGGATTAATATGTTTTCCGAAGGATATGCCGACAATAATAACGACGGTATAGCTGATTTTGATAATCTCGGCAATCTTATCAGTAATCCTGAGAACGCTTCCTGGAAACAGGTCGAGATAGTGGCGACCCATATTTACGGTAACCCATGGATGCCTGACCAGTATGCTTCTTACAAACCTGCTTACGGTGCTACAATGTGGGTTATAGAGGCAGGTATGCAGCGTATGGAGGAAATGTTTAATAAGCACAGAGATCAAAGAGAAGGCGATGATCCGGAGTTTTATCTTACCGAAGTGGGATATCCGACATCTCCTGCGTCCAGCTCGTCTGTATGTCTCAGAACTCAGGCGGATTATACGGCGCGAATCGGTGTTATATGTGCTTCCTACGGTGTTGACAGAATACAGTATTACTGCCTGACAGACCGTACCTCCAGTTATTCAGGTTTCTTGCAGGACAATGGCGAATGGAATTTCGGTCTTTGCTACGAGCAGGATTACTATGGAATTATAAAGCCTAAGCCTGCAATGATAGCCTTTGCAGTAATGACCAGGCAACTTGAAAGCGTTAAAGAAAACGGCGCTTCAATTTCCGAAAAGTATGATGAGGGCTGGGACGTAGGCGGAGTAAGAGCCTTTGAGTTTGATACTGCTCTTCACGGAAAGGTGATTGCCGCTTATTCAAATAAGCAGGTACTTCCTAACGGAAAGAAGAATGCAGCAGGTACAACAGGCGATAGAACACCTACTCTTCCTTGGAAGACTCTTTGGACCGAGACCGATAATACTGAATTTGATACGATAGGGAGTACCGTAACCGTAGTAGATACTATGGGCAATAGAAAGACCTATAAAGCAGATAACGGCAAGGTTACGATTCCGCTGACAGGTGAGACCGTATATATTTACGGCATAAAATAAAAAAGAATGTATTTCAAAAAGTTTTGTTTTAATAAGGGGTATGAGAAAGCCAATGATAAAAGCAACATGCTTTGACGGATCGGTATTCAATCCTGCGTATTCTGCAGAAGAAAAGGACGGATGTACTGTTGTAACGATTCATAAAGACCTTGACAGCAGTAATATCAAATATATAGATTTTGAATACTATGAAGAAATTGCTCTCAGCGGAGACAACGGTTATATGGTTATTCCGAACGAAGGAATGATATGTACATTCCGCGAACGGGAGAATGCCGAGTACATTTCGGAGCGCTATGCAATGCCGGTATTCGGTGTTAAGACCGATAAGGATACATTTTTGGCGGTAGTGACCGGTATGGCGTATGACTATTCATTAGTCTGTGGCGTTAAAAGCGGAAAGTATTATGTTTATCCGCGTTTTAATATTGACGGTGATAACCTCTACGAGGACATCAGCATTTCCTATTTCCATCTTTCGGGCAAAGATGCGGATTATTCGGGAATGGCACGTACATACCGAAAATATCAGCTCGAAAGAGGAGAATGTGTACCTATTAAGGAAAGGGTAAAGGATTTTCCCTGCCTTGAATACGCGCGGGACAGCGTTATGATTCGTATTCGTATGGGCTGGAAACCTGTGCCTTCTCCGCAAATGCACCAAACCCCTTTAAATGAGCCGCAAATGATAACTGCCTGTTCTTTTGACAGAGTGGGAGAAATAATTGATGAGCTCAAAAATCAGGGTGTTGAAAAAGCAGAAATATGCTTAGTCGGCTGGAACTGCAAGGGACATGACGGCAGATGGCCGCAGGCTTTTCCTGTGGAGGAGGAATTGGGAGGCGAGCAAGCGCTCAGATGTCTTATTAAAAAGGCGCAGTCCATGGGTTATCAGATAGTTTGCCACACTAACAGCACCGACACCTATGAGATTTCAGAAATGTGGGATAAAGACGACCTTATTATAAACAAGGACGGTTCTTTACCTAAGGACGCACCTTGGAGCGGCGGCCAGATGTATCAGATTTGTCCTGCAGTTGCATTAAAACAGGCTGAGGAAATTTTACCTCAGGTGGCGGAGCTCGGATTTAAGGGAATTCATTACATTGACGTGTTGAATATAGTTATGCCGCGCAAATGCTACAATGAAAAGCATATGCTTAACGTAAAAGAAAGTATGGAAGTAAGCCGCGAGCTCATGAAGCTTGCAAAGGAACAATTTGGCGGATACAGTTCTGAAGGAGGATATGATTTCGGAGCTAAATATCTCGATTTTGCGCTTAATCTCGATTACGGCGAGAAAAAGAAAAATCCCTTATGCGACTATGATGTGCCTTTCTGGCAGTTGGTTTATCACGGCATAATTCTTTCAAATCCGAGTATGACCGAAACTCTCAATTTTTCGCTTAAGGAAAACAGCGAGGCTGCGAAATTAAAGCTCATTGAGTACGGCGGCAGACCGACATACTATTATTACTCCGTGTTCCGTGATGATTGGCGGGCGGCGGAAAACAGCGACCTTGTTTGCAATAATGACGAGCAGCTCAAGCACGGAGTTTCCTGTATTAAGCTTGGTTATGATTTATGCGCAGAGCTTTCGTATCTGCAAAATGAATTTATGGAGAAGCATGAAATTCTGTCCGATAATATTCATCGAGTAACTTATTCAGATAATACGGTTGTAACGGTAGATTATGATAAGCTTACATATACTGTTGAGCGTATGTGAAATTGCGCTTTGCAAGAGGTTTTGCTATGTCAGATTTTAAATTTGGATATGATTTAATACCCTCGGTGTTTTATATTTTAAATGGCAATAAAATAATTTTGAATAATGAATTCTCAGCTGACGGTATTACTGCGGCGGATAATAAAATAAAAGCGGAGATTCGTTTTGAAAAAAATGACGCAGGCTTTGAATATCACATTACTATCAAAAATTTGTGTGAGAATACTTTTCAGCCGGAAACATTAGGGGTTAATTTGGGAATAGATACATATCTTGAAAAATATCCTGAATGGAATGAAAAATACTTTCCTTCTGTTTTTCGGTGTGAAAAGACCCATTTCTGGGGATATTATATGCAACCTTCAAGCAATAAAGTGATTGGTGTGTTTTGTGAGGAGCCGATAGCTTCTTACGGATGGGATTATAATTATATTGACGGTGAGGGCTGGGGTCACAGGATTCACGGTGCGTATATTTCGTTTCTGAACTGTTTGCCTTTGCCAAAGCATCATCCTCAAAATCTTATATCACTTAAGCCGTCACAACAGATAGAGCGCAAAATAAAGTTTGCAGAGTGTAAAAGCTTGAGTAAATATACTGAAATCCTGTCAGAAAGCGGAATACCTTATATTTCCGCAGAGCGTTTTACTTTGT
>JBJEOD010000096.1:0-3072 GCA_051880535.1 Acutalibacteraceae bacterium
TGGCTCTGATATTCATATTAAAGCGCCTTAGAAACCGTAGAAAGTATTCCGTTTACAAAGGACGCGTCGTTTTCGGTTGCATATTTCTTGCAAAGCTCCACCGCCTCGTTTATAGAGACCGAAACGGGAATTTCCTCAATATACTTCATTTCAAAAATCGCGAGCCGCATAATACAAAGGGCGGTTTTTGAAATTCTCCCGATACTCCAGCCTACAGAGCTTTCCGAAATAAGGGAATCAAGCTCAGGTAAATGCTCATAAACGCCCTTAAATACCGTGTTTATATAATCGTCGGGGACAAGGTCGCGCACCTCGGCGGCGGTTTCCAATATTTCCTCAACCGTATTATCGTTAAATTCCTTTTCAAAAACAAGAATAAAAGCTTCTTCCCTTGCCTGCTTTCTTGTCATAACGCACCTGCTTTCATAATTATGCAATTCTATTATACACGAAAATATGCAGTATTTCAACCCGAAAATGCATATTTAAGTTTAATTTTGAAAAACCGAAATAAAAATATTGACAAAGCAGGGCTTATGGTATAAAATAGCACTATCGCAGAGTAGATGACCGTGCGTTAAGTGCTGTCGGGACGGGGAGTTGCCTGACAGACGAAGGATTTTCCCGCGGTTCGGTCGTCGCATCCCGCTGCCGACTAATATCGCAGATTTAACTCTCCTTATTATCGGTAAAAACGGGTAATAATAAGGAGGTTTTTTTATGAACAAAAAAGGCAAACAGTACATTTTTTCAATGGTGATGGCGGCGCTGCTTATCGCCCTTAAAATCATTTTGGAGCGTTTTCTTTCCTACAATGTGTGGAATCAACGGTTCGGTTTTTCGTTTATAGTGGTAGGCTTCGCCGCTATAACATTGGGTGTGCCGTGGGCTATGGCGGTTTCGGGCATTGCCGATATTGTGGGTACGCTCCTTTTCCCGACAGGTCCGTATTTCCCCGGCTTTACCCTGACAGCGGTGCTTACCGCCATGTGCACAGCGCTATTTATAAGAAAAAACGCCACCTTTATAAAGGTGACGGCGAGTGTGCTTATCAATCAGCTTTTCGGCTCGGTACTGCTTAATTCGCTTTGGATTTCGATACTCTACGGCAAGGGCTTTATCGCACTTATCCCCGGCAGAATCGTTCAGGCGATATTTATGACTGTAATTCAAATAGTACTTACCTACGCCCTTTACGGCAATAAGAGCGCGGTACGCCGCAGACTTTTAAAAATGCCGATTTTGGCAAAAGCACAGGCTTGATTTTAAAATGAATAATGAATAATTTTTAGATGTAGGGACATGCGTCCCCGACTGTCCGATGTCTGAAATCTAATGTTGGTTCTATTTCTAATGTTGGGGTTCTATGATATTTTGCCTCCCTTGCCTAAAGGGAGGGGGACCGCCGAACGGCGGTGGAGGGATACATTTGTGTTTCTGCAGGCCGAAGTATCCCCCAGTCTAGGGAATCCCCTCGCCAACCTAACGGTCGGCCCTCTCCCCTTTAGGCAAGGGGCGCATTGCCGCGACAGCCCCCGTGAGGCTTGCGGGGCCTCAAATGCCCCAACATTTACAAAAGAACCCTAATGTTTTGCCCCCGCTCTAACGAACGGGGGCTTTGCTGTTAATCAATTATTCAGCCTCAAAAGCGTCCTTGCCGAGACCGCATACAGGGCAAACCCAATCCTCAGGAACGTCCTCCCAAGCAGTGCCGGGGGCTATGCCGTTTTCCTCGTCTCCGACCTCGGGGTCATATACATAACCACAGGGGCAAGCATATTTCATTGCAAAAAATCTCCATTCCGCCGCAAAATAGAAACAAAAGCAAAGGTCTGCGGCGGCGCGCAGGCTTTTAACTATAACAGTCAAGGGCTTTTGTATGTAACAAATAACAGGGATTATTACAGAACCAATGACGGCACGCTGTAAACGCGGGATGCCATTTCGCTGTTAAGCATATAAAGTCCCTTAGGATCAGATCCGAACAGCTCCATCTTGGTAATCATATCCGAGGCGTTCTTTTCCTCCTCGCCCTGCTCCTTTACGAACCAGTCGAGCAGCTGCATAGTCCTGAAATCGTGTACCTCAAAGGCGGCGGCGTAAATAGTGTTGATGAGGCTTGTAACATATTTTTCGTGTTCAAGACCCTTTTTAAGCGGCGCCATATTATCGGTAAGCTCGCAATCGGGCTTATCGATAGCCTCAAAGGTAACCTTTTCACCGTTGTTTTGCAGATATTGATAGAAGAGCATAGCGTGGTCACGCTCCTCCTGCGCCTGTATTCTGTACCAGTTCTCAAACCCGTCCAGACCGACAGAGGCGTAGTAATTTGCAAATTCGAGGTAAAGATAAGCGGAATAAAATTCCTTGTTGATTTGCTCGTTTATAAGCTCAGCAACCTTTTTGTCCATTATTATCACTTCCTTTTAAAACATTATATCACAGCGTTTTATCAATATCAATATCTACATAAAAAAATTTACAATAGGCTAATTTTGATTTAACTTTTTATAAAGTGCCGCAATTTCGGCTCGTAAAGCCTTATTTTCGGGCGCGGAGAGTGTCGGGTCGACTGTTAAAAGCCGTTCAGCCTCTACCCCCGCATTATGAAGCACAGTTCGGTCGGCAAAAATATCGGCAATTTTCATATCCGGCAGTCCGTGCTGGCGGCTGCCTAAGAAGTCGCCGGGACCCCTCAGCTTTAAATCCTCCTCGGCTATCTTAAAGCCGTCCTGACAGTTTTTTATGACTTGGAGCCGTTTTTTTGTATCGCCCGAGCGAATGTCGGAAATAAGGATACAGTAGGATTTATTCTTTCCCCTGCCTATTCTTCCGCGAAGCTGATGAAGCTGTGAAAGTCCGAACCTCTCGGCGTTTTCTATTACCATAACAACCGAGTTCGGCACGTCTATTCCGACCTCGATAACGGTGGTTGAAATAAGCAGCTGAATTTCACCTTCGGCAAAGCGGCGCATAACGCTCTCCTTTTCCTTTGCGGGCATTTTACCGTGTAGCAGTCCCAAAGAATAGCCCTTAAACTCGCCGTCCTTCAGGCGCTCATAATACTCGGCG
>JBJEOD010000097.1:0-15668 GCA_051880535.1 Acutalibacteraceae bacterium
GGCAACTTTATAATTTCAAACCTTAATGCGGCGACGGGCTTTCCGAAAAGCGTTCCCGATATACCGCTCCCGATTGGAATATCCTTTTATACCTTTCAGCTTATTACATATTGCGCCGACGTTTATCGCGGCGACGTACCCGTTCAGAAAAGCTTTAAAACCCTGCTTTTGTATGTAAGTATGTTCCACCAATGCATTGCGGGACCGATTGTAAGGTATAAGGATATAAGCGCAGAGCTTCGAAACCGCACGGTTACATATACCGATATTGCAGAGGGGCTCAACCGCTTTGTTGCAGGGCTTGCAAAAAAAGCGCTTATCGCCAACTCCTGCGCCGTGGTTGCGGATAAGCTGCTTGCGGCGGGGGACATTACTCTGCTTTCCTCTAAAAGCGTGCTTGCGCTGTGGGTGGGTATGCTTGCCTATATGATACAGATTTATATTGATTTTTCCGCCTATTCGGATATGGCTATCGGTATGGGTCGAATGATAGGTATTCACTATCCCGAAAATTTCAGATACCCGTATATGTCGCGTAATGTAAGCGAGTTCTGGCGGCGGTGGCATATAACCTTAGGTGCCTTTTTCAGGGATTACCTTTATATACCCCTCGGCGGAAACCGAAGGGGTGCTGTACGCACCGTCTTTAATCTGCTTGTTGTCTGGGCGCTTACGGGGCTCTGGCACGGCGCGTCCTGGAATTTTGCGCTGTGGGGAATTTATTTCTTTATCTTTATCGCGGCGGAAAAGCTTTTCTTATCAAAAATTCTTGATAAAAACCGCGCGGTCTCGCATATTTATCTGCTTTTGGTGGTGTTTTTCGGTTGGATTCTTTTCCGCTTTGAAAGCCTTTCGGACGTACTTTGCGTGCTTAAAGGGATGTTCGGCGGAAACGGCAACCCGCTCTGGAGCTTTGAAGACCTGACCACGGTTAAAAGCTATATTGTTATGCTTTCCGCCGCCGTTCTGGCCTGCACGCCGATATTCAAAAATCTTGCGGACAGACTTAAATTCGGTGCGCTTAAGTCGCGCGGTGCGCTTGCCGCGTATTCCTTAGCCCAGCTCGCCGTTCCCGCACTGCTGCTTGTTCTTTCCGCCGCCGCGCTTGTGGGGGACAGCTATAATCCCTTTTTATATTTCAGATTTTAGAGGATAAATATGACAGAAAACACAGAATTACAGGAAGAAAAAACCGAAACCGCCGAAAACGAGGGCGAAAACCGAGCCATAATATCGAATATGCGGGCGATAAGAATACTTAATATTTGGTATGTACGTCTGTTTTTGCTGCTTATATTTGCGTTTTTCGTATTGTCGCTTATAATTCCGTTGAGACCTAAGTACTCCGAAAACGAAAAGCGCGAGCTTGCAAAATTCCCGAAATTCACCCTTTCATCCTTCCTTTCGGGCGATTTTTTTGACGGAATAAACAGCTGGTATGCCGATACCTTTCCTTTAAGGGAGGGGCTTACGGATCTTAACGCACGCGTCACGGGACTTTACGGAATAACCGACACAAGAATACACGGCACGGTAGAGCAGGGGGACGAAATACCCGACGGGAATACCGAGAGCGCCGACAGCTCAGAGAGCACGCAGGGCGAGCCCGCTGATTCATCCTCTTCGGCAGAAAGCGTTACAGAAGATAAGGTTGTAATCAGTGAACCGTCCGAAACCTCGTCCGAGCAGTCCTCCGCGTCTTCAAAGGAGGAGCCGCCCTCTGCCCAGACCCTCGGAGCATTGCTTATAAGCGGCGACACGGCGTATGAGTATTACAACTTTGTCAAGGCAACGGCGGACAGCTATGTTTCGGCGGTGAACCGCGCGGCGGCTCTGCTTGACGGCAAGGCGACGGTTTACGATATGATAGTACCCACAAGTATGGGAATCTGCGCGCCGGATAAGCTTCTCGCGGGGGTTAACACCTCCGACCAGAAAAAGGCGACCGATTATATGTATTCGGGAATGAAAGGGGTTAAAACAGTACCCGTATTCGATACCCTTAAAGCCCATAACAGCGAATACATATATTTCCGCACCGACCACCATTGGACGGCGCTTGGCGCGTATTACGCCTACGGGGAATTAATAAGGCTTAAGGGCGGCACGCCCACCCCGCTTGACAGCTTTACTGTAAGGGAATTCCCGAATTATTTAGGCTCCTTTTACACCTCAAGCGGAAAGCTGCCGCAGTTGGCCGCAAATCCCGATACGGTTTACGCCTATCAGCCCAAGGAAACAAATTTAATTGATATTCAGTACGAAAACGGTGTCTGGAAGTACGGGCAGGAAATTATTTCGGATATGTCCGCCGCGTCGCAGGGCTCAAAATATCTTACCTTTATAAAGGGCGACCGTCCGTTCAGCATTATTAAAAATCCCGCGCTTACGGATAATTCTGCCTGCATTGTTATAAAGGAGTCCTTCGGCAATGCCTTTGTACCATTCCTTGTTGCGCATTATCAGAATGTTTATATTGTAGATTACCGCTATTTTAATAAGGTCGATTCAAGGGGACTTGCACAGCTGCAGGCTGATACCGGCGCTTCGGACGTACTGTTTATCAATAACATTTCCGCCACAAGAAACAAGAGCCTTGTAGCTTCAATAAACGCTTTTGTAAGGTAAAATGCAGTGTCAGAAGTCACAATAAGAACGCCGCGACGCGTTATTTTATGTCAAAACTTCAAGAAATATCGGTAAAAGAATACCATTACATTGAAATTTTATTAATTGTATGATATACTTTTACAGAAAAGTAATTTATTTTATCACAGGGGTGAGCGTATGAATGGTGACATCACATTAGTAGTTATGGCGGCGGGAATGGGCAGCCGCTTCGGAGGACTTAAGCAGATTGAGCCTATCGGCAAAAACGGCGAGATTCTCCTTGATTATTCGGTTTACGACGCGGTTAAGGCGGGCTTTAACAAGGTGGTTTTTGTTATTAAGCACGCGATAGAAGCGGATTTTAAGGCGGTTGTTGGCAAGCGTATTGAAAAAATTGTTAAAACCGAGTATGTTTTTCAGGAAACCGACGCTCTGCCCGAGGGCTTTGTCTGCCCGCCTGACAGGGTAAAGCCCTGGGGAACCGCCCATGCGGTGCTTTGCTGCAGGGAGGTCGTAAAGGAGCCCTTCGCGGTCATCAACGCCGACGATTATTACGGCAAATCGGCATTTAAGAAAATCGCCGACTTTTTAAGAACAAGTACGGGCGACTATTGTATGGTCGGCTTCCGCCTTGTCAATACTCTGACCGAGAACGGCTATGTTTCAAGAGGAGTTTGCGAGACCGCAGACGGCGAGCTTAAATCGGTTACCGAGCGGACAAAGATTATTGATTGCAAATACACCGAGGACGACGGCAAAAGCTGGATGGCTCTGCCGCCTGATACGGTTGTATCGATGAATCTTTGGGGCTTTACGCCTGATTTGTTCGGCTACGCCGCCGACGGGTTTAAGGAATTTTTAAAGGAAAAGATCAACGAGCCTAAGTCGGAGTACTATCTGCCTTATGTGGTTTCGGGGCTTATCGCCTCGGGCGAGAAAAGGGTTAAGGTGCTTATCGCCGAGGATAAATGGTACGGCGTTACCTACAAGGAGGATAAGCAGACGGTCTGCGACGCCATTAACAAAATGGCGGAGGACGGACTTTATGAAGGACTTTAAGGAGCTTTTGAAATGATTATTTACAATGCCGAAATCGGCGGGAGCTTAAGGTCCGTTACAGTGAGGGACGGAAAAATCGCAGGGGTCTCCGAAAATGTTAAATGCGGGGATATTGATGCGGGTGGATGCCGCCTTATCCCGGGGCTTATAGACGTGCATACCCACGGCTGTATAGGAATGGACACAATGGACGCGGATTTTAAGCCAATGTGCCGCTTTTACGCCGAGCACGGCACCACCTCATTTTTACCTACCACAATGACTATGGGATATGACGCGCTTGAAAGGGTGACAAACGCAGAAACCGAATTTAAGGGAGCGAATATATTAGGTTTTCATTTTGAGGGACCGTATATTTCGCCTAAGCATAAGGGCGCGCAGAACGAAAAATATATCAAAAACCCGTCGGTTGAAGATTTTTCGCGCTTTAAAAACGTTAAAATGATAACCGTTGCGCCTGAGACCGAGGGCTCTATGGAGTTTATAAGGGCGGTGAGTCCCGAATGTGTTGTCTCATTAGGGCATACCGACTGCGATTACGAGACCGCGATAAGGGCAATTGATAACGGCGCAAAATGCCTTACGCATACCTACAACGCTATGCCGCCTTTACATCACCGTAACCCCGGACCTATCGGCGCGGCGTTTGAAAGACATATTTATGCACAGCTTATCTGCGACGGCTTTCACATTTCAAAGCCTGTTGTGCTTGCAACCTATAAAATGTTCGGCGCCGACCGTATGACCCTTATAAGCGACAGCATAAGGAGTGCGGGACTGCCCGACGGCGAGTACGAATCGGGCGGGCTCAAGGTATTTTTAAAGGAAGGTGCGGCGCGTCTTGCTGACGGCACTATAGCGGGCAGCAGTGCTACCTTGCTTGACTGTGTTAAAACCGCCGTTGAATTCGGTATTCCCTTTGACGACGCGGTTAAGATGGCAAGCGAGACCCCTGCCGAAATGCTCGGGATTAAAAAGGGGCGTATCGAAAAGGGGTATGACGCAGACCTGCTTATCGTAGATAAGGATATTAACCTTAAAACCGTTATTATAGGCGGAGAAGTGTTTAATTGATATGTTTAAAACCAACGTTATGCGTATTCTCGACAAGGCGAAAATTCCCTATGAAGGGTTTGAATATTCCTCGGAGCTTACCGAGGGAGTATTGATTGCCGAAACCTTAGGCGAGGATAAAAACAGGGTTTTCAAAACCCTTGTCACCGAATCGGGAACAGGCGAGCATTATGTTTTTGTAATCCCCGTGGCGGACACCCTTGATTTAAAGGCGGCGGCGCGGGCAGTAAACGAAAAATCGGTTTCTATGCTTAAGCAAAAGGAGCTGTTACCCCTTACGGGATACATTCACGGCGGCTGTTCGCCGATAGGTATGAAAAAGCAGTTTAAAACCGTAATTGACCTCAAAGCCTGCGATTTTGACGAATTTTTTGTCAGCGCGGGGAAGGTAGGCTTTCAGATAAAAATTTCACCCGCCGCGCTTGCGGAATTAATAGGGGCGGATTTTTGCGAAATTACGGCGAATAATAAATAGTATACAGGATTTTTAATCGCATTGCCCATATCCACAGTTTTATTAAGGTTATCAGCGCGGAAACGCGTTGACAATATTTAGGCTTAGCCGCCCGCCGAAAAGTGGCGGCGGCGGCGCGTTCGCAGTTAATGAATTATCGGTGAGCCGTGCCGCGGAAAGGACAAGGTGAACACTATGAAAAAGATTATTTGCAAGGTTGAGTACGATACCGAAAACGCCGAGCTTATTTTAAAAAAGACCTCGGGCAATTTCGGCGAGCCGAGCGGTTATGAGGAGGACCTATACAAAACCGAGAGCGGCAAGTATTTTCTTTACGTAAACGGCGGCGAAGAGTCACCCTATGTTAAAGAGGATATTAAGCGTATGTCGGCTGAAAAGGCTCAGCAGTGGATTGAAGAAAATTCATAATTTCCGCTGTATGGAAAGGTCAATAAAAAACGGCTCCGAGCTTTGCTCAGGAGTCGCTTTTTTGTATAGTAACATTTTTAAAAACTGCGGTAAATCCGCCCGACGCGTCCTCAGCCTTTAAGGGCAGTCCCGTCGCGCCTAAGTAGAGCTTATACCGAACGCCGCCGCTGTCGCGGGAGATGTAACAGTCGTCCCCGTCGGCTGTGACCGATATTTCCCCGCCCGACGCGTCCTTTAATATTTTGTATAGCTTGATACAGGCATTGCCCTCGGGCAATGCCGCAAAATCTGTCTTGTATTCAAGCCCTAAATACTCGGCGGTCACGCTGTCACCCTCAAAATGAAAGGTAAGCCCCTTAACCGTGTCGGGGGAGGTGATTTCAAAATCCGCCGCGCCGTTTTCGGTGACGCTGACTGTTGCTTCACAGCATTCGTTGTAGTATGTAAGCTCTGCGGTAAAGGTAATACCGCTTGTGACGGGCTTGATATTCGACCTGCTGTTTTTACAGCCGCAAAGGGCAAGGACAAGAATCAACGAAACCGAAATAATTTTTTTCAAGCTGCAGCACTCCAGTCACGGCGGTAAAGCCGCCCCTTATAATTGCTAAAGCTCCTCAATTAAATCAGAAGGCAGCATCGCGTGCTCGCCGCGCCTTGCCGCGGCTTTGTCGCCCGCCTCACCGTGAAGATATACCGCCGCTCTTGCCGCCTCGCCGGCAGAGAAGCCCTGTGCTAAAAGGGAAAGAATTATCCCCGCAAGCGCGTCGCCGCTGCCGCCTGTGGACATACCCGGGTTGCCTGTCATATTAAAATACAGCTCGCCCGAGGGCAAAGCGATAATTGTATTTGCGCCCTTTAAAACAAGCACACAGCCGTATTTTACGGCAAAAGCTTTTGCGATTTCCACGCGGTTTTCCTCCACCTCACGGACGGTCAGGGAACAAAGCCTTGCCATCTCGCCGGGGTGGGGAGTAAGAATTATTGGAGCCTTGCTTTTCTTTATAATATCTATGCTGCCCTGTAGTGCGTTTATGCCATCAGCGTCAATAATAAGCGGAATATCCGTAATTTCGCAAAGCCCGCGCACAATTTTTGCCGTGTCTTCATTGTTGCCTAGCCCGCACCCGATAAGTACCGCCGAACAGCCCTTTAAAAGGGAGGGCAAATCAATATTATCGGGGCAGAGTGTGCCGCTTTTGTCGGTCTTTAGCGGAACGCATACCGCCTCGGGCACGGAAACGGTAAAGGGTATATAAATATCCTCGCAAAGCGCAGCCTTAAGTATGCCGATTCCGCTCCTTAACGCCGCCTTTGCCGCAAGAATCGCCGCACCCGCCATACCGTAGCTGCCGCAGAGCATAAGCCCCGTGCCGAAGGTGCCCTTGTGGGAATTATGCCGCCGCTTTTTAAATATCGGCTTTTCGGTTGTAAGAAAGCTGTAATTAACAGGCGGAGCGCCTATATCCGCCACTACCGTTTCGCCGCAGAAGTCCGAGCCGTCGGGAAGTACAAAGCAGGGCTTAAAGGCGATAAAGGTTACCGTAAGGTCGGCGTTTATTGCCGCGCCTAACACCCTTCCGCTGTCTGCCTGAACACCACTCGGAATATCCACCGAAATCCGCACCGCGTCCGTACCGTTTATCGCCTTTATAATCTCCAACGTTTTTTCATCGGGCGCGCGGTTTAGTCCGATGCCGAAAATCGCGTCGATAATAATATCGGCGTCAGGCAGGAAAATATCGGTTTTGGTTACAAATTTAAGCTCATTGTAATAATACGCCGCATTCTCTGTTACTGGTGTGCCGAAGGGGGTGCAGAGAGTAACCTTTCCGCCGTTTTCCGCCAATATCCCCGCGATAACACAGCCGTCGCCGCCGTTATTGCCCCTGCCGCAGACCACCGTAATTTTTTTGCCTGTGCAACCGTATTTCTGCATTATTATTTCCGCCGCGGCATTTCCCGCGCGGTACATAAGCTCCCTAAAGGAAAAAGCGCCGCTTTGGACGGCGCTCTCCTCCGACTCTTTTATTAAATCGGTTGTAAGTATTTTCATAATTCCTTAATCCTTAAACGCGCTGTTGGCGATAAATTTGGGAACAAATTTTACAATGGCACCGCGCACGCGCTCGTCTGGTGCGAAAACAAGATAGTTTGTACCCTTGCCCTCGGTCGAGGAAACTAAAAGATAAGCGGAGGGGTCATCTGCATTGCAGGCGAAGGTCACTTCCTTGGAATTTACGGAATTAAGAAGCGCTGGGTTGTATTTTTCAATACGGGACACGGTTTGAAGCTCAAAGGAAAGGACCCGCTTTCTGGAGCTTTTGCTTATAATCTTGTCAATATCCATTGTACCGTTGGTAACAATATATTCGTACTCAACGTTAAAAAAACAGGAAAGCTTAAACGCGCCGTAAATTGCTCCCGCCATCAGCAAAAACGAGAAGGCGCCGAGGTAGCCCGAAAACATAAAGAGCAAAAAGCAGATTATAAATGCCAAAAGCCAGATGCCTATTACCGCGGCGATCGATTTGCCCGTCTTCCTGACGGCAATGATTTGTTCAAAAAAAGTATCCATAGCATATCTCCCCAAAAGAAATAATATATTTACATTATACACCCAAAAGTATAGTACTTGCAATATTTTTTATTTTAGTATATAATAAATTTACCTTTTATTAACAAGTGAGGTGTTTGTTTTGCGTATTAAAGACGGTTATGATATTAAAAGCTTTGAGGGGCAGAAGACTGTGGTGGCTGTTTCACCTAAGGCGGAGCCTCTTGAAAACACTATTGTGCTTACCGATACGGCGGTATTTCTCTGGAATATGCTCAAAGCTAAGGATACCTCAAAGACCGAGATGCTTAACGCTCTGCTTGACAATTTTGATATTTCCACGGTTTTGGCTTTGGGCGATATAGACGTGTTTTTAAGAACAATGAAGGAAAACGGCGTAATTGAAGAATAATATGAAAAATAAGGAAAACAATAAAAAAACTCTTAAGTGGATATTTGCCCGCATAAGGCGCTATTTTCCGCTCATCCTTCTTACCGCCGCCTTCGCGGCGGCGGGTGCGCTTACAAGCGTTGCGATAGCCCTTGTCACAAAGCGGGTTTTTGATGTCGCAACGGGGGACATAAAGGGCAGTCTTTTATCGGCGGGGCTTATGCTTTTCGGCATAATCGCCGCGCAGGTTATTTTAAGCGCGCTACAGTCCTTTGTTTCCGCCTATGCTAACGGTAAGCTTATCCTTTCAATCAGGAATTACCTTTTCGGCACGGTCTGCAAAAAGAAATACGCAAGGCTGTCGGAATATCACTCGGGGGATCTGCTCAACCGCTTTACCTCGGATACCGAGGTTCTGGTTTCAAGCTCGGTTTCCATTATTCCGAGCGTAGTATCAATGGTGACCAAGATAGTCGCGGGAATAGGCACAATGCTTATTATGAACCCCTCGCTTGCATTGATAATACTTGTTTTGGGGGTGTCGGTGCCCGCTGTAGGCAGAATTATTAATAAAAAGTATAAAAGCCTTCATAAGGACTGTCAGAAGACCGAGGGTAAAACAAGGTCGTTCTTGCAGGAATGCTTTGAAAATATTGTGGTTATCAAGACCTTTGTAAGCGAGACCCCCTTTATTAAAAAGCTTGATTCCTATATGGAGGAAAATTTCAGGCTTAAAATGAAAAGGACAGGCATTTCGGTTGTAATGCACCTTTGCCTGTACTCCTTTTTTACTGTGGGCTATTATGCGGTTTTGGTCTGGGGCGCGGGCGGAATCGCGGCAGGCACCGTTACATACGGTACCCTTATGGCGTTTTTACAGCTTATTTCCCAGCTTCGTGCGCCGTTGCAGAATGTATCGGGCATAATGCCGCAGTATTACTCGGCTTTAGCGTCGGCAGAGCGGCTTATGGAGCTTGAAGACCTCCCCGATGAGCGCGCCGCGCTCTCAGATACGGAAATTGACAGCCTTAAAAAGGATTTCAGAACACTTGAATTTAACAACGTCACCTTCTCCTACGGCGGCGAGAAGATACTTGATAATTGCGGATTTTCGGCGGAGAAGGGACATATCACCGCTATAACAGGGGAGTCGGGCAGCGGAAAAAGCACCCTTTTTAAAATTATTTTAGGGCTTTATGAGCCGCAGTCGGGCAATATCACCGTAAACGGAAATATTAAGGTTAACACCTCTGTCCGCGCGCTGTTTTCCTACGTTCCTCAGGGGAATATGGTGCTTTCGGGAACGGTTAGGGATAATATCACCCTCTGCAATCCCGAAATAAGCGAGGAAAGGCTTAAAAAAGCCGCCCTCGCCGCCGAAATTTACGATTATATTTCCTCTCTGCCCGACGGCTTTGACACCGTTTTGTCGGAAAGGGGAGCGGGACTTTCCGAGGGGCAGATTCAGCGTATTTCGATAGCCCGGGCTTTGCTTGCGGTCGCTCCTGTCTTACTGCTCGACGAGGCGACAAGCGCCCTTGACGAGGAAACCGAGACCAAGGTGCTTACCAATATTAAAAATTTAACGGGCAAAACCGTGCTTTTCATAACCCACAGAAACACAAGCCTTAAGGCCTGCGACCGAATAGTGCGGGTCGAAAACAAGAAATTCACGGTTATTAAGTAGGGGAAAAATAACTCGGTTTATAACTTGTGAAAATGTTAACAATTTTAAAAATTTGGCAAAGCTTATATTTGTGAAAAATTCGGCATTGACTTTATTATGAAAAAGTACTAAAATCAAAACATAAAATTTGTAAAGGGGTGTATACTTTGGCGGGGGCTGTTATCGCTTTTGTTTTCGGTGTGTTACAGGCTTTTTTGCTGAAGGTCACCCTTTTTTCCTTTACTGAGGGAAATTACCAAAAAGCGGCGGTGTTTATGATCGTTAAGCTTTTAGCCTACGGCGCGGCGGCTCTGCTTTTAGTATTTCTCTTTTCGGATTATGTTATCGGCTGTGTAATCGGCTACGCGGCAGGTCTTCCCGTGACGGTTACGGTTTGGTTTATAATAAATACTCTTCGCGCTAAAAACGCAGATTCGGGGGATGGTAAAAACGAAGGCAATAACAATAATTGAGTTTGCGTTATCGGCGGTAATTTTTGCATTGGGGCTTATCGGATGGTGCGCGGTGCATTCGCAGGTAAAGCACCACGGGCAGACCAAGACATTAAAAAAACGTTCGCGGCTTTTGCTTGTTGTTACTGTTATCGCGGCGTGGTTCTTTGTCGGTACGGCGATAACCTCGCTTTGGAGCGGCAATGCGGGGCTTAATGTTGAATTTGAAATGTTCAGTGACAGGGTAAGCGTTTTCGGCTTTTCGATGGCGAAAACAAGCCTGCTTATGTGGATAATAACCGCCATAGTGCTGGTATTGGGGCTGATTTTCAGGTTTATAGTCTTTCCGAGGTTCGATCCCGATAACCCAAAGGGCTTTCAGAACTTAATGGAATTAGCGGTTGAGGCGATGGATAGCTTTACCAAAAACACGGTGGGCGATTATTCGGGTGAGCTTGCGCCCTATATGTTCTCTCTTGCGGTATTTATGGTGATGTGCGCCGCGTCAGAGCTTATAGGGTGCAGACCGCCGACATCGGATTTGATTGTGACGCTTGCTATGGGACTTATAACCTTTGTGCTGATTAACGTCTACGGAATCAGGAAAAAGGGCTTCGGCGGCAGGATTAAAAGCCTTGCAAAGCCCACTCCCGTAATCTTCCCGATGAAGATTTTAAGTGATATTGCGGTGCCCGTTTCGCTTGCCTGTCGTCTTTTCGGTAATATGATTGGCGGTATGATAGTTATGGATTTGTTAAAATCCGTGCTGGGCGGCTATGCAAGCGGTATCCTCGCAGTGGCGGGGCTTTACTTCAATTTATTCCACCCGCTTATACAGACCTATATTTTCATTATTTTATCACTTACATTTATAAACGAAGCTATTGAATAAAAACTGGAGGAATTTAAAATGACAGCTATCGGTGCAGGATTGGCAATGCTTGCGGCTTTGGGCGCAGGACTTGGAATGGGAATAGCCACAGGTAAGGCGGCGGAGGCGGTAGCCCGCCAGCCGGAGGCGTCGGGCAAGATTAACGCGATTTTGCTGCTCGGCTGCGCGCTTGCGGAGTCAACCGCGATTTACGCGTTCGTTGTAGCGCTTATTTTAGCGGCAAAATAATAAGCTTTTACTGAGGAACGGAGACAGCTATGGAAGGATTAGTCTTATCGGACGCCGCAAAGGATCTGATAATCAATATTATTAATATTATCGTCTTGTTCGTAATTGTACGCGGCCTTGCCTATAAGCCCGTTAAAAAGTTTCTTGACGCCCGCAAGGAGCGGGTTGCAAAGGAGCTTGCAGATGCGGCGGCGGCAAAGCAGACCGCCGAGGAGGAGGCTTTAAAATATAAAGAGCTTACCGAAAAGAGCAGGGCGGAGGGTACCAAAATCATAAACGAGGCGGAGCGCACTGCAAAGCAGAGCGCGGCGGAGATTATCGCCACCGCAAGACAGAGCGCGGCGGAAATCACCGAAAAGGCGCGCGAAAACGCCGAAAAAGAGCGCAGCACGCAAATTGCCGCAATGAGGGGCGACATTGCAGACCTTGCCTTTGATATTTCAAGGCAGGTGCTTAAGCGCGAGGTAACCGACGAGGACAATATGTGTATCGCCGACTCGTTTTTTGAAAAATACCAAGGGTGAGCTTTATGAAAACAGCGATAATTACCGCCGCCTCAAATATGTCGGACAAAACCTACGAGCGCATTTGCAGGGGCTTTACCGAAAAATTGGGAGAGCTTAGCTTTGAGCGTGTTACGGACGACAGGATAATAGGCGGCTTTATCGCCGATATAGACGGCGAAGTATTCGATTTGAGCATTGCCTCCCAGATAGAGAAAATGCAGAAACAGATTAGCAGTTAGGGTGGTGCGTTAAAAGTGCCTGATATACAAATGGAGGAAATCGGCGGCTTTTTAAAAAAGCGTATCGCCGAATTTCAGGTTGAGCCGATAGTCTACCGTTGCGGTACCGTTGCAACGGTGGGAGACGGCGTTGTGCGCGTAAAGGGTCTTCCGGACCGCCTTTACGGCGAGCTTCTGGAGTTTGAGGGCGGCGTTTACGGAATGGCGCTTGATCTCGAAGAGGACGGCGTGGGCGCCGTGCTGATGGACAGCTCAGACTCAGTAAACGTGGGCGACAGCGTAAAGGGAACGGGCGTTGTCACTGAAATCCCTGTCGGAGATATGCTTTTAGGCAGGGTTATCGACCCGATAGGCAGACCGCTTGACGGCGAGCCGCTTGACTGTAAGGATTTTCTTCCCTGCGAGCGGCCGGCCCCGACGATTATTGAACGCCGCCCCGTAGATAAACCCCTTGAAACGGGAATTTTGGCTATCGACAGTATGATACCTATAGGCAGAGGTCAAAGAGAGCTTATTATCGGCGACCGTCAGACGGGTAAAACCTCGATAGCGCTTGACACTATTATTAACCAGAAAAATTCGGACGTTATATGTATATACTGCGCGATAGGGCAGAAGGCGTCAAACATAGCGCAGATAATCGGCACGCTTAAAGCGGCGGGTGCTATGGATTACAGCCTTGTTGTGGCGTCAACCGCATCGGACAGCCCCGCTATGCAGTACTTAGCTCCCTATGCCGCCTGCGCGGTTGCCGAGGGCTTTATGAACGAGGGCAAGGACGTGCTTGTGGTTTACGACGACCTTTCAAAGCACGCTGTTGCCTACCGTACAATGTCTCTGCTTTTACACAGACCGCCCGGACGTGAAGCCTTCCCGGGGGACGTATTCTATCTTCACAGCCGTCTGCTTGAACGCAGTGCCTGTATGAGTAAGGAATTAGGGGGCGGCAGTATCACCGCTCTGCCTATTATCGAGACTATGGGCGGCAATATATCGGCGTATATCCCGACCAACGTAATTTCCATTACCGACGGTCAGGTTTTCCTTGAAACCGAGCTTTTCCACAGCGGCGTAAGACCCGCCGTTAATATCGGACTTTCGGTGTCCCGCGTGGGCAGAGCCGCACAGCACAAGGCTATGCGCAGGGTTTCGGGAACCCTTAGAATAGAGCTGTCCCAGTTCCGCGAAATGGCGGTATTTACCCGTTTTGGCAGCGATGTTGATGAGTCTACAAAGAAAATGTTAAACCGCGGCAATATCTTAACCGAGCTTTTAAAGCAGCCCAAAAGCAAGCCCTACACCTTATTTGAGGAGGTCGCTTTGCTTTCCGCGTATAAAAGGAATGTCTTTGAAAACGCGGAGAAGTCGGATGTAAAGCCTCTGGCGGGCGAGCTTATCGCCTATCTTCACAATAACTGTGCAAGCGTGGAGAACGCGGTCAACGCCACGGGCGACCTTACAGAGGAAAACGAAAAGCGGCTTGCCGACGCTTTAATACATTTTAAGGATAACTGTTCAAATGGAGAACATCAGTGAATTAAAGCAGCACCTTCACGCGATTGAGCAGACAAGGCAGATTTCCAACGCTATGTATCTGCTTTCAACCTCGCGGATGAAAAGGTCGATGCAGAATATCGATTATAACCTTGATTATATGCGCAAGCTGCGCGCAACGATTAAGGACATTATTTCAAAAACAAAGCACAATATGCTCACCGACCCTTTTATTGAGCTTACCGAGGGTGGTAAGGCGCTGTTTTTTGTCATCACCTCGGATAAGGGACTGTGCGGCGGCTATAATTCGGCGGTTTTTAACCTTGCAATGGAAAAAATGCGCGGCTATGAAAATCCGGCAGTTTATTCGTACGGCTATAAGGGTACCGAGATGTTTTTAAATCACGGCATAACGCCCGACGGCAGTATGTACGGCGCGTCACAGCACCCGTCGCTTTATTCTGCAAGGGCTTTAGGAGAGCGTATGGTCGAGCTTTACGACGACTGCACGGTAAGCGAGGTTTATATCGTCTACACAGAATATGTGACCTCAGCTTATCAGCGGCCCGTCTGCAAGCGGGTTTTGCCCCTGTTGCGCCGCGATTTTGATGACGTTGAATACGAAAACAAGTATTCGGCGGACGTGCTTTACGAGCCTGATTTACAGACCGTTTTCGACCGTATGGTGCCGCAGTATATAATCGGAATGATGTATGATATTATGATGCAGTCGGCGGCGAGCGAAAACGCCGCGCGTATGACCGCTATGCAGAATGCTACCAAAAACGCCGACGAAATGATTGCGGATTTAAGCCGTAAGATAAACGCCGCGCGTCAGCTTATGATAACAAACGAAATTACCGAAATCGCCGCCGCAGGCAATATTCAAGGCGCGGTTTAAGAGGAGAGTGAGTTTAATGGAAAACGCTTTGTTTAAGGGAAAAATCGTCAAGATTTCGGGTCCTGTAATAGATGTAAGGTTTGACGGCGGCAGGGTTCCGCCTATTAACTCACTTATCACCGTTACTGAGTACTCAAAGCACGCCGAGGTGGCTTTGCATTTGGGAAACGGTATTGTCCGCGCGATTGCGCTTGAGGCAACCGAGGGGCTTCGCTGTAATCTTGCGGTCACGTCGGACGGCAGGGGAATCGAGGTGCCTGTGGGCAATAATGTAATCGGGCGCGTAGTGGACGTTTTGGGCAGACCTATAGATGGCAAGGGAGAAATCAACGCCGAGCGGCGCGTTCCCATTCACAGGAGCGCTCCGAGACTCAGCGAGCAAAAGCCCGCTACAGAGCTGCTCGAAACGGGAATAAAGGTTATCGATTTGCTTGTTCCATATGCAAAGGGCGGTAAAATCGGACTATTCGGCGGCGCGGGAGTTGGCAAAACCGTGCTTATTATGGAGATGATTCATAACGTCGCGGTAAATCACGGCGGTTATTCGGTATTCACGGGGGTAGGCGAGCGCAGCCGCGAGGGCAATGAGCTTATTCACGATATGGAAAACAGCGGCGTAATCGATAAATCGATACTCGCCTTCGGTCAGATGAACGAGCCGTCGGGCAGCCGTATGAGGGTGGCTATGACGGGGCTTACCATGGCTGAATATTTAAGGG
>JBJEOD010000098.1:0-15618 GCA_051880535.1 Acutalibacteraceae bacterium
TTAAATGCTTCACCCTCTCTAAAATGTCCTTTCGCTCGTTCATATTCGCACCTCCTGGGAGGAGTATACTCCTCCCAGCAGTGCTTTGCCAGAATTGTACATTTTGAGTTGGCGTTTTTGTGCATTTTCAGTTTAGCATTTATAACAGCTATTGTTGTTTGTTTCAAAGAAAGCGTATTCATAATAAATCACTTGGCATTAAGCCTTAATATATCGTGATGCTCTCGACGATCCAATTCGTTTTATCGAGCCGCTTTTTACCATTGCACCGAGGACAGCCTCAACGGTTGTCGGGCTGACATCGGGAAGAATTTTACATATCTCCGCTTTGGAAAGCGGCGTCAGGCTATTTAATACCGTAGCCTCCACACGGGCTTTCTTTGTAATCTTTTTTCCGTGAAGAACTGCAAAACGCTTATCAAGCTCTTTATAGCACATATAAAGGGTGGATAAGAAGTTTTCAATAAATGGGAAATAACTGTTTTCATTTGATTCCCAACCGTATGAGGATTGACGGAGAGATTCATAATAATAGGCTTTGTAATTATTGATTTGTTCCTCAAAGGACACATACTTTCCTGCGTCAAAGCCATTTTTATACAGAAGCAATAGCGAAAGCAACCGTGACATTCTGCCGTTACCGTCACGGAAAGGGTGTATGCAAAGGAAATCCAAAATAACGCAAGGGATTAATAAAAGTTGATTTATATTGGCGTCGCTGCGGGCTTCCATATAAGCCAATTCTAATTGCTCCATTGCCCTTGGTGTTTCGCTTGCGGGAGTAGGTCGGAAACGAACCTGCCTGTTACCGTCAGCATCAATTTCTAAAATAACATTATCGTCCGTCTTGTACTGACCTCCATATTCATAGCCGGTAAAACTCATCATCATTTCGTGAAGCCGTAAAATATCGCTCTGCCTGAAGTCAATATGCTCATACCCTAAATGAATTTCATTCAGCGCGTCTCTATAACCGGCGATTTCCGCTTCGTTGTGATTTAACGGAGCGCTGTTTTGGTTAACAATCGCAGCAATACGCTCATCACTCGTCACAATGCCTTCGATTGCATTGGAACTCTTTATAGACTGTACCTTTGCAACGGCTTCCAATTCCGTAAAGATCTGCGTATATTCCTCCTTCCTCACACTTGCCATTGTTTTTAAAGAAGAAATACTTGATGTTAGGTTTACAAGGTTTGCGGGCAGCAAACCGTTATTTAAAAAAGCGTAATCAAATTTTCTCATACAGCACCGACCTTTCTGCATATAATTATAACATATTATATGCAGAAAATCAAGGCGCTACTCTAATTATCTGCATATAGATATAAATTACAATATGCAGATGATGACTTAATATAAGTAACCGTACAAAAAATGCTATATAATAACACAGTATTCAGAAAAAGATATCGCCATATTAAAGGAGCAGGAGAAAATTGTCAAATATATTCATTCGTGGCTTCTTTTGATAATTAATTTTTGAATCCGCACATTCGATTATTATCATTATATCAATTACAATGATTATAACGACTCAAATTTCATAGGAGGTTTTGATTATGGAAAGGATAATTTACGATGAGAAAAACGGGCTGTGGTATGAGCTGCAAGGTAACTATTATTTGCCGTACCTGAAACCACCGATGGAACAGCAGGTGCATATCGGCATTTGGGGACAGCGACACTTGCAGTATATCAAGCAATATCGTAAGGTATTATATCTCAATCTGCTAACAAGTGGCAAGCTGAATGAATACCTTGCCGAAATTGACCGGCAAGCGGAGGAAATGTTCAATCAGCTTGTTAAGCAATATGTTAAAACTATGGGTGTAACGGAGCAATTAAAGGCTGAAAATCAAATGAAGTGGGTCTCGCTTATGAACAACATTCGTGCCTGTGCTATGGAGGTAGTAAATACTGAAATAATTTTCTCATAAAAACCGCCTGTCGCAAGTTTTATATCTGCGGCAGGCGGTTTTTTATCGATGTCTTTAAATGTAAAAATTAACCCTCGGTTCTACCGAGGAAAGAAAATAATGAGATAAAAAGTACCGCCCACAGCAAGTATAGGTGCTTTAATCCGTAACAAACATTTCCGTCTCGCCGTTTTTTGCAAGGATTACCGCCGCCGACAGCAGATACATTAAATGCTTTTCGGGAGTATCAAGGTCAATCCCAAAATCCTCCTTTATTTTTCTAATGCGGTAAAGCACCGTATTTCGGTGGGTATAAAGTCTTTCACAGGTTTCGTTAAGCGAGCGGTGGCAACAAAGATAGGTATACAGCGTCTTCAAAAGCTCACCCGAGTTTTTTCGGTCATACTCGTTTAACGACATGATCTCATTTGTAAAAATTCCGTCCTCGGCAAGCTTATTAAGGGAAATAATAAGGCTGTACCTACCTGCTGTTTCAAGGAATCCTGTCCTTCCCCGCATCAAAAGATAATCGAGGATAGAGGATACTGTTTTATACATTTTCTCTATTGCAAATATACTCTCAAGCTGTTCCGAAAGCACAATTCCAAGCCCTTCATTTTTCGCGGTATCACGCAATAAATTTATATCGTGATCCTTATGAAGAAACAGTATTATTCTATCCTTATACACAAACGGATGCGAGCCGTGAAAACCGCTTTCAAGCTCCTTACGCAGAAAATCGTCCGCAAGCTCCTTACCGTCATAATTGCAAAGGTCAACAAGTGCAAAGCGTTCGGGATGAAAGTGTGAAAGATAGGTTGTCTGAGCCTGAAGACTGAAATGCTCCTTGTCCGAAAACTCACCGTTTAAAAGGGAAATAAGAATTTCCTCTGCACTGTTTGAGGCAATCTGCCGCCGTTCAAGACAGAGCTGTTTTGAGATAAGCGCCGCCGCAAACATAAGCTCTTCATCCGTGCAAACAGCCGAATCCGACAGATTGAAGACGCAAATCATATACCCTATCATTGCCTTACCGCTTTCGAGAATCAGGACGCGGTAATTTTTATTGTTTATCCCAAAGGAAAACGCTCCGTTCTCTGCCGTTTCCGCCCTTTCGCTTATCGCCGCCGACGCCGCGAAGGATAGCTCGCTGTGGCTTATCGCCGTCCTGTACTCTTCATAGTCGCTTCCGTTTGCCGCAAAGCTTGCGGCGATGTGAAAGGCTTCGTCCACTATTATAACGGGACAGCCTATAAGCATACTTACCGTCTCTGTCAGCGCCGAAAGCGAATTGTTCTGTAAAAATGAGTTTAATACCTCGTCCTTTAACATAAAGCACCTCTTTTGTGCTTAAAGCACAATCAATATTGCTTTAATTATACTTCGGGATTATTGAAAAATCAAGTATTCGGCATATAATAATAGATGTAAAAAGAAATAAGGGTTCGCTAAAACAAATACATACCGAGCAAATAATTTGGGGATGATACCAATGTGTTATAAAGGTTTGGTTCAGCCTTCGGTCGGCTGAAGAAAGGTAAGACCGAGCATATTAATAATATATTTGGAGGCTTTTTTATGTTTGAAATGAGACCTTATTCAAGAAAAAATAATTCAGTTTACAATCCGTTCCGTGAAATGGAAGAATTTGAAAGAAGCTTTTTCGGCGCGCCGTTCGGCTTTTTCGACAGCGGTATGGACGCCTTTAAGACGGATGTTAAGGACGAGGGCGACCGCTACGAGTTAGAGGCAGACCTGCCCGGCTTTGACAAAAAGGACATTCACCTTGACATTAACGGCGACACCTTGACCGTCCGTGCCGAAAGACATTCGGAGCACGAGGAAAAGGACAAGAAGGGCAAATATGTACGCTGTGAGCGCTCCTACGGCTCATACAGCCGTGACTTTGATTTGTCAGGCGTAAAGGCGGATGAAATCAAGGCAAAATACGAAAACGGTGTCCTTAAGCTTACAATGCCTAAGAAGACCGAAGCACTTCCCGAATCAAAACATTTGGAAATCGAATAATAAAAATGGGGCTGTCGAGTTAAGACAACCCCATTTTATTTTGATTTATTATCTCCGCATCCAAAGAATAACAATAATTAAGGTTCGTCGGTTGCGTTTTCGGTCGTATCGGTGTCCGGCACGCTCTGTGTTTCCGAATCAGTGATTTCCTCCGCTACATTTGCAGGGGGGATTTTAAGGGTCTCACCTACTTGGATTTCAGCGGCGTTTTCAATATTGTTGTAAGCGGAAAGTAGCGCCGTCGTTGTGCCGTAACGATTCGCAATTTCGGATAAGGTATCGCCCTGCTGTATAGTGTAGCTCTGTTCGGTATCGGTCAAAGCGTAGGTAATGTTTGCTTCTGTTGTTTCTTGCTGGGCTTCAGGCAAAACCGCCGATAAGGCAGCCTGAGGTTCGGTGTTTGTTTCTGTCGCCGAAATACTGCTTAAACCGTTCCCGATAAGCGATTCCCCTGTAGTAGTCCCAAATGTTCCCCATTGTGGGATAATTGTAAGCTCTGATCCCTGTACGGTAAATGCGACCGACTGCGGTTTTCCGTCCCCGCCCGCGGGATAAAGCTGTATAGTGTGATAGGTAGTTCCGTCTAATTTAACCGTGCAATAACCCGTTGTTGCGGTTGCACTGCCATCCGCCGTAACGGTGACGGTGTATTTTTTGTCAGCGGTCAACTCATCATATGTATACCCTCCGTTTTCCTCTTTTGGGGACAACGGAGCAGCAGTCCCCTCTGCAGTCACATTTATATTAACCGTAAATTTTGCGGCGGTTATATTGTTTGCCGTGCTTGTAACGGCGCTTGAAAACCAAGCCCAGGTAAGCCCCGCAAGGCATATCCCGCAAATCAGAATACCGAATACAGAGGAAAGCATTATCCGTAAAAATGCTTTATCCGATACTTTTTCATACTTCGGAACATAGAACAGACTGCTCAACAAATGCTTTGAATGTTTCACGGAAAATAACCTCCCTTGTTAGATATTAGACGGTAGATGTTAGATGTTAGACAGCAATTAAATTAACCTATCGTAGGGGCGACCATTGGTCGTCCGTTTTGTATTTTACGGAACGACACGCAGGTCGTACCCTACGAAATTTAATTAATCTTTGTAGGGAACGGCCTATGTGCCGTTCCGTAACGCCTTGTGCAAACGGCGGCTTAATTTCGGCAATCAAAAGACACAAGCGCCCTGCGGTAAAATAATAATATCGGAGCAGAGAGATAATCGTTATTCGTTGCTTGCAAAACGCTTATGCCCTTTGATTGCCGCCTATCCCCGATTGGGGATAGGTGGACTTAGATTAAAATTTATGAATTAGGAGTTACACCATTTACAATACCATCACCGGCGATTCTGCCAACATATTTGGTAGTATCATAGGTAGTACCACCCATGGTATCCAAATTTACAGTGCTTTCAACAGTGATGTTGCTAATGGTGGTGGTTTTTGCAGTTGCAGTACCGAGAAGATAACCCGCCTTGGCAGCAGTGCCGGTTCTATCTTCAGCACACTTGATGGTTGTGGTGCCCTTAATCTGGCATCCGGTAATAGTCAAATTTGTATAGTTCTGACCAACCAATCCGCCAACGCTGCTGTCAGTGGTATTTATATTAGAATCAGATACTACGCAATTGATTAACTCTACAGATTTATTGTAAACATCCTGAGTAAAACCAATGAAGCCGCCTGCCCACTTGTAAGAGTTGACATTTGCACCGATTACAGTACAGGTATCAAAGGTAACATTCACAGTGTTTGTGTCACCAACAAAAACACCGGTGGCAGCGGTTTCTCCGCCATTGTTGGTAAGTGTAGCACCGTCAATAGTGAGGTTCTTGAAAGTAACACTGGAGAAACCGGGACCAATGTTAGTTACCAAACCGTTGGAGTTAAATCCGCCCAAGTTGTAATAATTTGAGGAAGTTAAACCGTAAATAGTTTTACCGTTACCGTTGATGACAAGATTTGCGTTGTTGCTGCCATTTAATGAATGTGCACCCCACTCGCCGGAAAGGGTTATGTCATCAGTAATATTTATAACGGTGTCCTCGGTATAGGTCGTGTTCAACGCTTCTGACAACTGCTCAGCGGTAACAACCGGATACTCTGCTGCTGCGTCATAATCGGTTCTGTCGCTGTCTGCTTCAACGGTATCCTGAGTAGCAACAACGGTAATGCCGATACCATCGATGAACTTTCCTTGATACTCATTGCCTGCGGATTCCTGCATATGACCGGTGATGGTGATAAGGTCGGTTTCCCGTCCGGCAGTCAAATGACCTTCGGCAGTCAGATCGGTCGGATTAGTTGTGCCAACTGCATAAGTCCAATCGATTACGTTATTAAGTTCTGCATTGCCGTCAATACCGCTGATTACAAGCTTGTATTTCAGTGCAAGGTCGCCGTTGTTCTTAATCTTAAATGACTTAAGATTATAGGTGCAACCCGGCTCCCAAAGTACTTCTTCGGTTTCGTGACCTGCTGCTTTTTGCCATGTGAGCGGCACACCCTCAAGGGAATTTCCGTTTTCGTCAAGCAACTGAACTTTGAGATTACCTGCCTGAATCTTGTTCACAGTGGTGCTGGCCTTGTCTGTGAACCACGCGAAGGTTGTTCCGATAAGCATTGCAACACAGATGAGCATTGCCATAACGGAAGACAACAACGCGCGCTTCGTTGTCTTTGTGTTATTCATTGTTTTTTCCTCCTTAATATTTATTTTTTTGCCAGGAATAACACTATGTAATCGGCATTTCGCCGTTTACAACTTAAATATTTTCGGGCGGTCAGGGATGCCCGCCCCTACGGTGGTTTAATTGACATTTTGTAGGGTGCGGGTGTCCTGTGGACACCGTTGCAAAGCAACAGCGCCGACCGAGGCGGCAGCCGAGACACAGGCGTCCCCGACTGTCCGTTGTCTAACATCTAATATCTACTGTCTAATGTCTAAATTTCGGCAATCAAAAGACACAAACTATTGCTTATGCCCTTTGATTGCCGTCCTATCCCGCAGACACGGGATAGGACGGACTTGAAATTCAACATTTCTCAATCAATGATTATTGATTGGGTTTTTAATTCATAGTAGTAATTCCCTGTAAGGTTGTGCCGGACTCTGTTACATCGAATTTCTGACTTGCGGTATAAACTTTCAGGGACTGTGAACTGAAAACTTTATAGAGGCCGGAATCCGCTTTAGTCCCGTTTACAATATTATCAGTAAGATTCAGTTTAACAGTGTTGCCATTATATCTTGTTTCTATAAGAGAAACATTAGAAGTTACGGTAATATTGAATTGGCAATCAGTAACGGTAACTTTACAATTTTCGCTCATACCGTAATTATCAGCCTTAATTGCACAACTGTTACCAACATTGTTGAAGGTACAACCCTCAAATTCAGCTGTGTAAGTATTATCCGAATTAAATCCGCTGAATTCTGCACTCGCATTGTTAAAGGTACAATTAGTGAATGTAGCGTTAACTTTGAAGTTGCCTTGCATATTTGCTTTGAACGCGGTTTTAACGAGATTAGAAGAATTTCCCGGCTTGGCCGCAAGTTCTTCCTTAGTAGGATTGTCAAGATTTGTGAATACTACATTTTCATACTTAACATTGCAGGTGCCGTAATTACCCTCAGCACGAATGTCACCGAAAGTACCTGCCATATCCCAACGACCGTTCCTCATTGTTAAATCACAATTGGGCTTTAATGTAATGCCGTAACCGCCGCTTGCTTCTTTAGCACGAACAAAACCGTAACCGTTCAAGTTGATAATTACACTTTTGCTGAATGTAAAGTTTGTGGTGGGGTTAATGTCAGCAGTCAAAGCGATTAAATCGCCGGGTTCAGCTTCATTAAGTGCAGATGTGAACTCATCAAAATTGCTTACGGTATAGTCGGGAACTTCAACAAATGTGAATGTTGAGCAATGGGTGATATACATTGTGATAACACCGGTTGCAGGATCATACTGATATGTATCAGCAAAACCGGTATCGGCCTCTGTCATAAGTATAGTATCATGGTAAACTTCGGACAAAGCAATTCCTGTACCGATAAACTTTGTAATTTTAACGGGAACATCATTGTCCTCTGCGAGAGGCATCTCAATATTATAAGCAATTGCTGAAGATCCGGCACCTATGGTAACATTGGGATGACTTTCGGATTCCTCAATTAAAACTTCAAAGTTGGCTGCTGTTTCTTCAACCTTAACACCTTCAGGGACTGATACAGAAACGGGTTTGGTCTCTGAAACAGTAGCTGCAGATGTGCCGAAGTTAAGTGCTGTTGTCAGTTTATTATTTGCATCTTTGTTAATTTTAGCAGTAAAGGCTATGGGATATACTGCATCTGCATCATAATCGATTCCGAAGCTGTCTGCTTCAACGGTATCCTGAGCAGCGGCAACAGTAATGCCAATACCATCTATGAACTTTCCTTGATACTCATTGCCTGCAGATTCTTGCATATGACCGGAGATGGTAATAAGTCCGGTTTCCTGTCCGGCAGCCAGATGACCTTCTGCTGTAATTGGGAAAGCACTACCATCCGCAAGGGTATACGACCAATCAATAACCTCGTTCAGTTCTGCGTCGCCGTCAATGCCACTGATTGCGATTTTATACTTCAGTGCAAGGTCGCCGTTGTTCCTAATCTTAAATGACTTAAGATTATAGGTACAACCCGGTTCCCAAAGGACTTCTTCGGTTTCGTGACCTGCTGCTTTTTGCCATGTGAGCGGCACACCCTCAAGGGAATTTCCGTTTTCGTCAAGCAACTGAACTTTGAGATTACCTGCCTGAATCTTGTTCACAGTGGTGCTGGCCTTGTCTGTGAACCACGCGAAGGTTGTTCCGATAAGCATTGCAACACAGATGAGCATTGCCATAACGGAAGACAACAACGCGCGCTTCGTTGTCTTTGTGTTATTCATTGTTTTTTCCTCCTTAAAATTTATTTTTTGCTTGGAATAACACTATGTAATCGGCGTTTTACCGTTTACAACTCAGATAGTAGCTGGTAGACATTAGACATTAGATTATCGGGACGGTGTGGGCACCGTCCCCTACGCATATTCAATTTACCCTTGTAGTCCCGCATACCGTCTAATCTCTAAATTTCGGCAACCGAAAGACATAAACCCCTCACGGTAAAAAATAAAATAAGAGTAGAGAGATAATTGTTATTCGTTGTCCGCAAGGCGTTTATGCCTTTTAGCTGCCGAATTACTTTTTACTTGCTATCTTTTGTAAAACGGTAAAAGGGAAAGCCATAATTTTTTCTTTTCCCGCCGCCAATATCGGCGTTCACTACCGTTTGTCCTGTGGATTTCCATTTTTATATATTTCAGCTCATGACGAAAGCTATCGATAAAAAGCGTAAGCTTTACAAGCAGAAGGAACGCTACAATTAAGACAATTACAATTAATAGAACAGTATATATATCTGTTTCTGCGTTATCGGTCAAAACTACGATTACTCCTTGTTATCGGATTCATTTTCTGCGTGTTGAAATTTAACATCCCTGTTCCTTGCGGCCGAGGCTAAAGAAGACATAACCGTTCCGATTACGCCGCCGCATAACAGTCCTAAAAGGAACTTTATCATTTTTTTACTCTCCGTTCGATTCAGATATATCGCTTGCAGTATCAGTGTTTGCTGCGCTTTTCACAGCTTGCTGAGAGGCAAGCTGTGATTTAAGTTCCAACAGCTCCGCCATCATTTTTTGACTTTCGGCGCGTTCCGCTTCCAACTTTTCGCGTTCCTCTTTCATCTCGTCCATCTGCTCCTGCTTGTAACGACGGAAAAGCCTGATGCAGTTAAGTCCCTGAATTAAAATGAGTAAAAGGAAGGGAATTAAAATACACACTATATAGCCGGGCGTGGTCTTCAAAAACATAAAGAAACTGCCGATCTTCGGGATATGGGTTTTGTATTTGCCCAAAACATATGGGTATGTAACAACAAGCTCGTCATCGGTATCGGTCGTAGTACCGTAGGTGATAAAGCCTGCCTCGCCGTTTGCATCGGTGGTCAGCTTACGGATTTTATGGGTGACCGTTTCGCCGTAGTTTTCGGCGTTTTGCGAGGAGTAGGCAATAATGTCGCCTTCTTTGAGAGTAGAGGGATCAACTTCTTTTGTCAGCACAAGATCACCGGCAGAGAAGTCGGTCTTACTCATAGAGTCTGACAGTACGATGAAAGCCTTATATCCGAACAGACTGCGGTCGGAGCGGTCAAAGGTGTTCACCGATACAATGGTGAAAATCATCATACAGACCGCTAATATCACCATCAGCCAGACAAATATATTTTTAATTACATTAAGTGCTTTCCCCATATACGCGCTCCTTACTGTTTTTTTCTTGTCATCTTCAAAAGCATATCCATGTCCTCATCAGAAGGCTTGTTTTTTGAAATGCTTACATATTGCAGACTGTCAAAGCAATCCTCGCAAAGCTGTCCACAACCGTCAATAAAATACTTTCTGCCGTCTATCGGCTCATTGAAAGGGATACCGGTATCCTTACCGCATAAGATACATTTTTCGGTTTTAATATTGTCGGGGGTTTCCTTTTCTGTATTGCTCATAGGTGTACCCCCCCGAAAAATTTCCTTACTTTCCCAGTTTTCATGTTTTACTCCTTAGTCAAACAACTTGTTTGGGTTGTTCTTGGTTTGTACCGCGTCTGCGCACATATCAAATGTCAAGGTCAGATTCTGTGCACTGTTTCCTGCTTCTTCGGGGAAGTAGAAATAAACGGTTAATTCCCGCCGTTCGTTCAGTCGGAGTATATCATCCGCTGCTCCCGCAGCCTCTCGGTTAAGCTCTGCCGCTGTTCCCTGATACAATGTTCTCTCTCCGTCCTTGACGGTGATTTGAAGTACATCGGCGAGACCGCCGTTAACATTATCAAAATACAGCTTGTAATAAACATTCCATGTGCTTTGGTTTTCAATAAAGAAGTCCTTTTTCACCGTCATACCGGGTTCAAACAGGAATTCGTGTTCCTCTATAACCGGCTTGCCGTCATTCAAATTTATTTTTACTGTGCCGGTATGAAACAGGTTATTATCGACCGAAACGGTCGCCCACACAAGGGCAAAGGTGGTGATGCACAGGCAGAGAGCCAAAACAACCACAGCAATAATGCTGCCGGTCAGCTTCTTTGCGGTTTTGCTGTTATCGTTCATTGGCTGCGTCCTCCTTTTTGCGCTTTTTCCAAAGCAGAATCAGCAAGAACAGAGACCCTACGGCAATGCACAGCCACAAATAGAGATTGAAAGAATCGCCCGTCTGCGGAGAATCAAGATTTCCCGTTTCCTCCACCCACCAACGGAAGTCGGCAATCAAATCCTTATTCATATATTCGTTACCAACGCTTGTATCCAAATAAGCGGTGATTTCGTAATTTACCTCGCTTATCGTGCTTTTTTCGGTGTTGAGCGCGTGAGTTATTGAGTTTGGCATATCCTGCATAGGTCCGTCATAAAGTACCTCGCCGCTGTGGGTCAGGGCAATGCGGCAATAAAGCGCCTCCGCAAGCTTTTCGTGACCCGGGCGGACATTAGCCCTGAAGCGCAGAACAACATCGCCCTTGTGGGAAACACGGATGCAGTAATAATTGGTTTCGCTGTCGCCGGGGAACATATTAGTGACCTTAAACGGGGTATTGTCTCCCGTGACGCGGCTATGTAAATACAGGGCTTTTCCGGTTCTTTCGCTCTCATAAGACGCACCCGATGAAGCGGACGCGGAGTTATCCCCTACGCCTTGCGGGCTTTCGGGGGCAGAGGAAATATCCGAATTTTCTTTTTCGTGCGTAATAATATTGTCCGACACCGTAACAGAGGCAGGCTTTGAAACGGCAAAGCGCTTGAAAATCAATATACCGACAAGCGAAACAAGACTGATGACAAGCAGAACGGAAAGTGTAATTATCAATACCTTTACCGTTTTTTTCTTTTTCCCTTCCTCCAATACAGCCGCCCCCTTTTTAAAAAACTGTATACATAATATGCATTATGTAATAAACACGCCGTCAAAGGCTCCCTCTGACGAGGGAGCTGTCGAGCATAGCGAGACTGAGGGAGAGAAAGTAGCCGTATTTTTACTTTCGGACAATTCTCTCTGTGCCAAAGAAAAGCGCTGAAAATGCAAAAAGCTAAGCCTTTTTTACAAAATTGAGTAAAAAGGCTCAGCTTGCTTTGTCATTTTTTCTGTTTATACCCAAAAAATTATAAATTTTTTAAAAAAAGCATTGAAATAAGCTTAAGGCTGTGATAAAATTTGATATATATGTAATCGATGCTTGTTTTAAAATTATGTTAATTACATAATGCATATTATGTTGCAGCCGCTGTCTTTGACGGCGGTTTTTAAATTACAAGCCGCATATTTTCCATTCGGCGGCGGTGTTCGGTGCCGGTGGAAATAATATAAATTCTTGTGGTGTTGATACTGCTGTGACCTAAAATATCGGCTAACTTTGCAATGTCCTTTTCTATTCCGTAAAACACGCGGGCGAACAGGTGCCTTAGATTATGCGGGAATACCTTTTGGGGATTTACGCCAGCTTCATTGCAAAGTGCTTTCATTTCACGCCAAATATTTGTACGGCTCATTGGTTTGCCAGTCCGTGTTATAAAAATCATACCGCTTTTAATATTTTGCTCTGCCGCATAACGGAGCAACTTTTTTTGCAGTTCTTTAACAATAAAAACAGACCTCGTTTTCGCCTTGCAGGAAACGGTGGCTTCGCCCTGTCTTACCGCCTCGACCGTTATATATTGAAGCTCGCTTACCCTTATCCCCGTACCGCAGATTGTTTGAATTACTAAGCTCAACCGTTCGTTGTGCTTTTTTTCGGCGGCTTTGCAAAGCCGTGTGTATTCCGCTTTGGTAAGTTCCTTTTCCTCGGGACAGTAGATTTGCTGTTGTAGTTTAATTGATTTTACTTTTAGCTCGTGCCAACCTAAAAATGCAAACAGGCTGTTTATGCTTGCAAGCATAGAATTAACGCTTCGCACGGCGTAGTTTTCTTGTAAATACTTTTTATAGTTGATAACTGTTTCCTTTGTTATTTCAGCACTGCTCAAATAAACGGCAAATGCTTTTACATCCCGAATATACTTTTCAACCGTCGCTGTACTCCTTTCCTCCAAAATTAAATGCTCCTTAAAATCGAATATTATTTCCTGTGTTAAAAATCTTCCTTTCATCATATTTACCTCCGAGTATTTTTAATTATTTTACCCGAAAAGTATGAAAACAGAAATTGTCACCGTTTATTTTAGAACAAACAGTGACAACAATCGAATGTGCGGATTACAAAAACCAAGCGCCGTATTGCTGAGCTTTTTAGCTTTGCAGTACGGCGCTTTTTTCATTTATCCGAAAATGTAACGGTAATCAGCATTTTCTTCGATATGTTTTTTCATCTTTGCAAGTGCAGTATAGAATGTCCTCTCTGAAGCCTTATCCGACTTTCGGCTGGCAGAGTGAGAAATTTGTTCAAAGGTCATTGGCTTTATTGGGATATACTCTACTTCTCCGTTTTTAAGTATCGCTTTCCTTGTAGACCAACAAGAATTGCAGAAACCTAAATGCTTTGAAATAGTGCGCTGTTCGCGATAGGTTAATTTGTCATACGCCGCATGTAGGGCGTTATACAACACAGCGCGAGAATACAGCTTGTCCGGTTCGGACGAATAATCGACCGTAACATCCTCATCGGTTTCCTCTCCGTCCTCGTCATAGTCCTTGTAAAAGTCCGCACGGCGCTCGTTAAATAAGCCAATCGTAAGGTATTGTTTTACTGTCTTGTATTCCATTCCGACTTCATCGGCAATTCTTTGCACGGCTTCATCACTTCCGTTATCGCCACTTTGGTGGAAGATCGCCATAATACGCTTCATCACGGGATAGGTGTCCGGCGTCATTGTTACAACGCCGCTTTGCGCTGTGCGGATATATTCCTCAATACTATCCAAAATATATAGCTTTTGAAATACCGTGAATGGAGTACCTATCGTCGGATCATACTTTTGCAAGGCTGTCCATATTCCGAATACCGCCGCTTGTTTCATATCCGCAAAATGCTCTGCCATAGCATACCGTTCGCAGGCAGAATGCGCTACTCTATTCAGCATAGGCTCTTGGTCGTGCAGATACCACAAGAGATACTTTTCATCATTTTCTGCAAAATAACGGTCAATATATTCCTGCGGCGGAAGCTTTGGCGGTGCAGGATCAAGACGGTACATACTGCGCTCCAATATGTACCGCTGTTGTTTTAGTATTTCGTTTTGCTGCTGAAGCACGGTATGCACCTCCTCATTTATCTTTTTAATCGGTTGTTTGTATCGGTATAGAGCTTAACGCGCTCCAAATCTCTGTAATACTCCTTTGCGGCGTATATATCGTCTTCCTCAGCCTGCTCCAACCGCCGCTTTGCCATATCTTGAGCTGCCGCCGCAAACTCCGCCGTAATCGTTCCACGGCTCTTTTCGGAACGGATGGCAGAACAGCGTTTTGTATATGCGGCTCTCAGCGGATTATCCTTTGCCCGTTCGCTTCTGCCGAGGATAGCCGCATATCTGCGGCAGCTTACTTTTTCGCCGTTGTATAACTGCGGAGCTGTGCCGTAAGAACAGTATTTTTGCCGCCTTGCGCTCTGCATAAGAAAATACTTTCCGCAGATTTCGCATCTGCGAGGATAATGCCCGTAATGCAAGCCCTCAAAAAAGTCTGTTACCACAAAGCTGTAATAGCTTTCAAAGGTCATCTTTCGTGCAGTCACAAGAATATCACTGTTTCTCCGTTTGGCAAGTACAATATATTCTGTATTCAATGGGAATGAAGTCTCACCAAAAGCTTCCGCCGCAATAGGCAGTAAATGCCGCTCGTCAAAACGGTCAGCTTCATCTATGCGGGAAACGAACCTTTTTAATTTTTCAAAAGCCTTTCGCATATCTTCGGAAACGGAATCGTAAAAGCGTAATGTAGTTGAAACCGTTGCGCACATTGTTTCACATGTTTTGAACAACTCTTTATCATAAACCGGAGAAAGTACACCTAAAATAGTTGCACCCTTGTCTATATGAGAAATTGCGCCTTTGCGAGAGAAGTAATCCGTTATGGAAACAGCATTTTCTTTTGTAAAAAGCTCCGAAATACGCTTCTTCTCCGACTCAACATCTAAAGTATCAAAGGGTTTTAATTTGGGGAGCGTATTCAGTATACTTTGAATTTCCTCTCCGGCCTTATCAAAATCCGATTCATTCAAATATCCGATTTCAAGCTGTCGCCTAACCTGCAAAATATATTGCTTGTAAACGGCGATTCTTGCGGCTGTATCGTTTTTATAATATTGATTCAGTAAATGAACGGCATATACTCCGGCGGCGTAGCTCTTGTTTGCGATATACACCCGCCCGTCACGGTAGACAGCAGTAAAGTATCCTAAACCCTCGCTCATTTTTCGACCTCCGAATTTTTTATTCACCGTTATATTAAAAATCAAAAATTTTTTAGTCGCATCAACAGTGTAAGAACATTTGTTCTATTTGATTATAGCAGAAAATTCTACTGATTTCAAGGGTTTTATGATTGTTGCGACTTTTATTTTTAACGTGTTGCTTATACCTTACCTTTTTTCGCAG
>JBJEOD010000099.1:0-3024 GCA_051880535.1 Acutalibacteraceae bacterium
ATGCACTATTGGCATTCTCAAAAAATTTTCCTACAAAAACTTGACACAAACATTAGGTACGTTAAATATTGTAAATTAAAAGAAAATATGATAAAATGTATTTGCAAATAAATTTCGGGGGTTTTAAAATGGACGCACTTGAGCCTAAAAAGCTTGCGCTCATACGCATTTTGCAGATACTTGAAAAATACAGCGATTCTCTGCATCCGCTGACTCAGGAGGCTATCGCACAGCACCTTGAGCGGGATTACGGTATTATTATTGAGCGTAAGGCAATAAGCCGAAATCTTTCTTTACTTAAGGAGGCGGGCTATGAAATAGTATCTGAACGTGCGGGAAGCTATATCGAAGACCGCGAATTTGAGGATTCCGAGCTTCGTATGCTTATCGACGGCGTGCTTTCAAGCAGATATATCACGGCAAAGCACTCTAAGGATTTAATTGAAAAGCTCTGTAATATGTCAAATGTTTATTTCCGCTCCCATATCAAAAATATTTTTTCGGTCAATGATTGGGGAAAGACGGATAATCAGGCGGTATTCTATAATATTGAGCTTGTTGACGAAGCCATTGAGCGTGCGAAGCAGGTAAAATTTGTATACAACAAATACGGCACGGATAAAAAACTGCACCCCACCAAAACACATACAGCAAGCCCGTATCAGCTTATTCTGCACAATCAGCATTATTACCTTATGGCATATAATGAGCATTGGCATAATATGGCGTATTACCGACTTGACCGTATTACAAATATGTCGGTTACCGAAAATCCGATAACGCCTATAACAACGATTGCGGGTTATGAAAGCGGTATTAATTATAAAGAGCTTGCTTCATGCCGACCGTATATGTATACCGATAAGCTTGAAAATATCGAGTTTACAGCTGATAAGGGTATCACAGACCAGATTATCGACTGGTTCGGTAAGGACATAAATATAAGCGAAACCGGAGACGAGAAAATTACCGTTAGGCTTAAAGCCAGCCCGAATGCAATGGAATACTGGGCGATGCAATATATTAATTTCGTTGAAATCACAAAGCCCGCTGAGCTTAGGGAAAGAATTAAACACAACCTTAAAAAAGCCGCAGATAAATACCGTTAAAAAAGGCTCACACAGTTGGGTCTTTTTATGTTCCGAAAACGGTACATTGACTATCGTATAATAACAGCATAAAAGCTCAGGAGGTTAACAATATGCTGTTTTATAAGATTGAAGCTGTACTTCAAAATTCCGATTTAATTCCTCAAATAAAAAACCGCGATATATATCTTGCCTTTTCCTCGGGGTTTAAAGAAAAAAGCGCCGATTTTAATGACAAAAGCGGCGGTGACAGCTACTGTTTTGTAAGCAAAGCCGCAAACGGTATAATGACTTTAGGTTTAATTTTAAGAAATACACATGCCCCGGAAAAATACGGACTAAAATATATGCGTTCGGCAGATATAGCCGTTACCGAGCTTCACGCAGAGGAAATAACTTTAAAAAGGCTCAAATTAATGCTTACATACTCACTTCGCGCAGACTTTATTAAAGATGACGATGAAGTGTTGGAATTGTTCGGAATAGACCGACTTGTTGCATATCACAAATCCATAAGCTTCGGCGAAGCCTTGCTTGACGGCAAGGCCGACAGGGAAGAGCTTATAAAAGTCTCCGACAGTATACTGCTTTCAAATACTCTGACGCCCGAGCTGAAGCGTATTTATGAAATGCCTGTAAAGAATCGCGTGACGGGTCACCCTGTTCATTATTTTGTTAAAATCGATGACTGTGAAAAGAGGAAAAAGCTGTGCCGTATCTTGCTTTCCGCCTTATATGCAAACGGCAGAATAAAAAGCCGCAGATTCTGTTTTGCTGATTTTGACAGCGAAAGCAATTACCCTGACGAGGATTATGAAGCACTTTATAGAAGCTGTGAAAACGGAGCGGTAATTGTTCGCTACGGCGATGAGGAAAGGAAAAACGGAAGCTTTGCACATTCGGGCGGCAGTATTATCGCGGCACTTTGCGAAACCGCTATCAGGTACAGAAATAAAGTTTTAACCGTGTTCTGCCTTCCCGCAAGCGCAAATAAGACTGCGGAAACCTTTGTTTCGCATTTAGGCACACTTTCATTAATAGAGTTATACGAAGATGTTGTAAATATTGAAAAAGGCGCTGAATACCTGAAAGGTCTGGCAAAGGAATATAAAATTCGTCCTGACAGGAATTTAATTCCCAAAGCCAAGGACGGACAGCTTTTTACTGCAAATGAACTAACCTCAATTTTTGAAGACTGGTATGATAAAAAGCTGCGCACCTCTGTATTTCCGCAATACTCTGCCACAAATACGGTTAAGTCCAATATTGCATTATCTAAGCCTTTGGGCAGCGCATACAGCCGCCTTAAGGAAATGCCGGGACTTGATGGTGCTAAAAAAACTATTGAAAGGGCACTTAACTTTTACAAAGCACAAAAGCTGTTTAAAGATAAAAGCATATCATTTGACCGACCTTCTATGCATATGGTGTTTACAGGAAATCCCGGAACTGCTAAAAGCACCGTGGCGCGGCTTTTCGCGGAAATAATGAAAGAAAACGGAATCCTTTCAAAAGGGGAGCTTTACGAAGTCGGCAGAGCCGATATTGTAGGAAAATATGTCGGTCATACCGCTCCTCTTGTAAAATCGGCATTCAAGCGTGCCCAAGGAAGCGTTCTGTTTATAGACGAGGCATATTCTCTTTGCGACGATAAGAGCGGTCTTTACGGCGATGAGGCAATAAATACTATTGTGCAGGAAATGGAAAATAACCGTGACGATATGATTGTGATTTTCGCAGGTTATCCTGATGAGATGGAGAGCTTTTTGCAGAGAAATCCGGGCTTAAGCTCTCGAATAGCCTTTCATATTGATTTTGAGGATTATACGGTTTCGGAACTTTGCGATATTTCACGGCTTATAGCTGATTCACGCGGACTTTCTCTTTCTGACGTGGCTATTCAAAAGCTTAATGCACTGTTTGAAGCCGCCCGTAT
>JBJEOD010000100.1:0-3024 GCA_051880535.1 Acutalibacteraceae bacterium
TGGAGGTAGCTCCTGCAGCCTGATAAAATTCGTGTGTTCCTTCACCGTCGAAGCCGGGGTCACGAAGCAGGTTTGGCTTCGGTTCCGGCGTATCTTGCCAAACCTCGACATTTACGTCATCTATCCAAATTTCACCGGTTCCGTATGCACGAAGCTCAATACGTATATCGGATACATTGTCATAAGGAAGCTCCAGCTTAGTCTGATATTTGACCCAGCCCGTGTCCTTAAGCTTAACCGGCTCTTCTGCATAAATACTTGAAGATCCGATAAGATAGCCTCTCGTCCAATCCGAGTAGGTCCAATTAGGCGACATTGCTCCGTTAGTCGCAACAAACATACCGTTCAGATATACGCAGCCGTAGAAATTATCAGCCTTTGCCCAGAAGGTAAGTGCATAGTTTCCGGACTGCAAATCAAAGCTGTTGCCGGTTTTCAGACCTGAAACGTTCAGATAAACAGGAGAATAGGCATTATCCTTCAAGATGATTTTTTCGGACTTATAGCCTGAGTGTACATAATCCGAATCGGTTTCTGTTTCAATCCTGCACTTATCTTCAATTACCTCATTCCATGCGCCGTCCTCAAAGCTGCCGTTGACAACACATGTCGGAAGTACCGTAGATGCCTTTTCGATGTTGACATCATCTATCCATACTGTACCGGTACCGTATGCCATAATTTCGATACGGAAATCGGTAACGTTATCAAAGGGAATCTGAAGAAAAGTTGTGTATTTTACCCAGTCGGTATTCTTAAGGGTCTGCGGCTTCAATGCGCCGTCTCCTTCACCGCCGATAAGGTAGCCTCTGGTCCAAACCTCATTGTTGCACCAATCGGCTCCCCCATCGACCTTAACGAACATGCCGCACTGGTAAACGCAGCCGACAAAATCATCGGCTTTTGCCCAGAAGGTGAGCGCATAGCTTTCGGAACCGAAATTAAAGCCGTTGCCCGATGTAAGACCCGAAATATTTACATACGGAGTAGAAGTATTGTTGTTCTTCATCACAATTTTTTCGGATTTTGTACCGGAGTGTACATATTTCGGATCGGTTTCGGTTGTGATTGTGCATTTCGCGTCATTTATTTCTGTCCAGGCGCCGTTTTCAAAGCCGCCGTTTATTACTACGCCGTCATATCCTGTATCGGCGAATGCCGAGAAGGTTGCCACCCCTATCGAGCTGACAAAAACAGCGACGCAAGCTAAAACGGAAATTACCTTTTTAGTAATATTTCTCACTTTTGTCCTCCATTAAACATGTTTGTCTGTACAAGTCAATGAGCAGCTGCTTCCGTACGGAAGCAGCACTCGACACATCAAACTGTATTTTTGTATTACGGCATCTTTCTTGTCTGTTGCCCGGTCTATGCAGTTAACTGCAGCCTTGAATTCGGCACAGTAAAAGCAATCGGTTCAGAAAGACTTTATGAGTATTGAGCGGCACAAATACGCTTTATCCTTACTATATCAAGTATAGAAATGGTATTATCGGAGTTAGCGTCCGCCACTAATTTGTCTTCTAAGGTAAGGGTGCTCGCTCCGAGCAGGTAAGATTTAAGCATTACCAAATCATCGCTTTTTACATAACCGTCTCCGTTAATATCACCTTTCACGGGAACTATCACCGGTTCGGGATCGATTTTTTCAAGGTTTACATAGCCGAGATAAATTGTTCCGGTACCGTATGAACGCAGTGACATACGAATCTTGGTTACATTGTCATAGGGAATATCAAGGTGAACGGAATATTTTGTCCAGCCGGTGTTGCCGAGCTTTTCAGTAATATATCCATATTCATTTGCGGAACCTATTAAATAGGTTCTGTCCCAGGATCCTCCGCCTGCCCAGCCGGAAGTATTGTCTACTTCGACCATTTTGCCGTCAAACCAAAGTACACCGTCAAAATCATCGGTCTTGGCGTACACCGTTATTGCATAGCGGTCGCTCTGCATATTGATGGGCTTGTCAAGCGTCACTTCCTGTACCATTTGAGTGGTTTCTGCTCCGTTAGGCTCCATCTTAATAGCCTGACAACGGTAATCGTAATCGCCGCTGTCATACTTTGTGCCGAAGAAAACATTATGCTTTTCGCTGTTTTCGAAAGTACTTCTGATAAGTGTCGCCTGGGAAGGCCAATGCTCCCATCCGGTCATGCCGCCGTAGGGAATAATTGTTTTGGTGGAAATTTCTTCGATATCAACATCATCAATCCAGATAGTGCCGCTCCCGCAAACACGTATATCAAAGTATAATTGAGACATATTATCGAACGGTATATCCAAAAGGGTGGAATATTTAACCCAGCCATCATCGGTAGTAAGTTTGGTGTGAACCATATAAGGGCTGGTTCCTCCTAAATAAACAGGTCCGCCGGATTCGTAATCCCAATATTGTCCCGCTGCGGGTTTTTCGCCGAAAGAATCTCCGTACATTTTGGTGCACTGGAATGCGCCGACAAAATCATCGGATTTAGCCCAGAAGGTCAGCAAATAGCTCTTGCTTGCAAAATCCAAACTACTGCCGCCTACCAAGCCGGGAATAAAATTGCCTTCGGAGTTAAATGTGAGTCCTCCTTCGCCGTTGCCGACGGTAATTTTCATTGAATTCTGACCGGAATGAGCAACGGTGGTATCAAGCTCCATTCCGGGAAGATTTGCCCAAAGTCCTTCTTCCAGACCGCCGTTTTTAACAAAGCCGGAGGTTGCGGGCGCTACTAATTCGATATTGACATCATCTACCCAAACCGTTCCCGTGCCGCAAAGCCTAAAATCAAATCTGAATTCAACAACATCGTCAAGCGGGATTGTGATAAACGAGGAGTATTTCACCCAACCGTCCTCGGCAGTCAGGGTGAGATTTTTAAAATATGGAGAGGTGTTGCAGATACCTTCATTTAAGTATGATCCTATATAATCCCAGCCGTTTGTATCGGCATCGTACACACCGCTTTCTGCATAAACGGTACCTATCATAAAGGAGCCCGTATAGTTTTCGGATTTTGCCCAGAAGGTGAGCGCATA
>JBJEOD010000101.1:0-3022 GCA_051880535.1 Acutalibacteraceae bacterium
CCTGTCATTGCATGACTTGAAAGCCCCGACTTAGAGCTTCCCGCCGCTTGAGAAGCTTCGGAATTTTTGGACAGAGAAAGCTCAGCCACGGTATACGAAAAACCGTTATTGTCTTTAAACACAATTTCCAAGGTATATATACCGTTAAAAGCAGACGTGTCAATAGTAATTGGTATTTCCTGTGTGTCTCCGCCGGCAATATTCACTTCGGTTTCGGCAGAAGAAAGCTTATTTCCGTCACTGTTTATTATACTTACAATCAAAGCGCCGTTAATCTCCTTACTGCTTTGATTATACAGTGTAAATGTGCCGTCCGCAAGTGTGTTTTCTGTGTAAATATTTCCCAATTGCGAAATACCGCTTACCGTAAGAGGATGATTTTCCTTTGGAACGGCTGTCAAGCGGAAATCATCAAACCATACGCTGCCTCCTCCGCTGTCCAGCCCCGCTGTTATACAAATATTTGAATAACAGCCTGCAAGGCCTTTAATATCAAGCTCATATTCGGTCCAATCTTTAGTTTTTGAAAAGCTGAAAAGTCCTCGCTCGCCGTATTTATACACTCCTTTTTTACCGTTATGGCTTTCCGGTCCCGTTCCGTTTAAAAAAACAGAAACAAAGGGCTGAGTCTCGCTTGAAAGACCGAGCGTTTTCGCTTTAAATGTCAGTTTGTAATCGTATGTTGAATCAAAACGTAAAAATCCGCTGTCAGCGGTTACGGTGCTGCTTGCCGCTGTAAGCTTTAAGGAGCGTAAGCCTGATGAAAAAGTACTTGTGTCTGCTGTTGCAGCCGCATTGTCAGAGACGCTCCAAAGCCCGCTTTCAAATCCGCCGTCGGGAATGATACCGTCAACCGTCCAGTTGAACTCAGCCACACGGCAAAACGCCGCGTCTGAATCGCATACCGCCTTTACCGTCACATTTTCGGTGATATATAATCCATCAGAACCGTCATACAAAAGCGCCGTAGGCGAAAGTCTCGGGTCTGTTCCGTCAAGGGTATAATAAATATCGCTGTCATCACAGGTAAAGAGATATGCCGTTTCGGGGCTATCGAGATTTCCTGACGGCATGTTAGCCTTTACCTCGCCCGGTGCAGGCGATTCATAGGGCTTGACGGGAATTGCCGAAACACTGTCTATCCAAAGCGTGCCCGCGCCGTCAAAATAAATATAAAGCGTAAAATCGGTTGCCCAATCAGCAAATCGCTTTAAGCATACGCTGTAGGTTTTCCAGTCCTCTGTACCGCCGAGTGTAATAAGCTCCTCCGAAGAAAATGAAGTAAGCCAGGCTGACATACTGTTACCGTTAAGTATGCCTGTTTGCAGTATTCTGACATAAACTCCGCCGCTTTGGGTATTTTGCATTTTAAGAGAAAGAGTAAGATCATACGCCTTTTCGGTGTCTATGCCCTCAAGAGCTTTTATAAGCATTGCAGAGCCGCCCGAGGAGCCTGTTATGTAAGCCGCCTTTAAAGAACCGTCGGTCTCACTTTCGGTAATTCCCGCATACGAGCCGCCTGAAGCCGAAGAATTCCAAAGCCCTAATTCAAATCCGCCGTTTTTAACGGCGCTTTCGTTTTCAGGATCAATGCAAATATTAACATCATCGATCAAAACAGTTCCTATTCCATTGAATTTAATCGACAGGGTTATTTGACCATCTGTCAGAGAAAACGGAGCGGAAACAAGTCTGTGCCAATCCTCAAAATATCTTTCCGAATTTGAGGTTTTACTGCCGAGCAAATATAAATCCGAGCCCGCCGAGGAGGTAACATTAGAACCGTTCTGGGAAAGATTTGCATAAATATATCCCGAAAAATCCGCCGAGGTTTTTACATACATTTCAAGACAATACTTAACCGACGGATCAAATAACGCGTCTGTCTCGGTTTTTGAGGAAAAAGCCGCAGGACTTGCAGTACTTTTTGAACGAACTACGCTCAGTGCGTATGCGCTGCCGTTTCTTCCCTCTTCAAGAGATACCTTGACACTGCTTCCTATACCGGTTTTTGTCCAAACCGAGCCTGTTTCAAAACCGCCGTTCACAATATTACCTAAGTACCCCGATTCGCCGTTGTCTGACGCAAGGGTAGGAATTGCGGCGGAAAACAGTATTGCACACGAAAGCAGTATTGATAAATAGCGTTTCATTTTTATTTACCTCCTATATTTGAATGACTGAGTATATGCTTCTATAAGTTTTTTATCAATTAAACATATACTCCGAATTACCCGAAGTATATGTTTAATTGCCGAAAAAGCGCAGCGTTAACTTTCCTGACAAGGGAGGGCGCGCATGCCGAGGCCGGATTATACGCTGTACGACAGGGGGGTCCGCATAAAGCGGTATCGTACAACGCAACCGCCGCGAAAGAAAAACCGGAGATGATACGCATTTTTCAGTCTCGGCCCGGTACCCGTCAGGCTGTCATTCCCCTGTTATCAGGCAAGCCATCGCTTTTTCGGCATATTATCTGTACTTAAAGTAGTTTAAATACAGAAAATTTAAGAATTAATACTCAAGAAGCAGCTGTCTTAATCCAGCAAGGTCGCTACTGTTAATCACATTGTCGGAATCGTCGATATTAGCATTATACATATCGAAATATTCATATTCAAAGCCTTCGGCCTTAACAAGATATTTCTTAACCTTAACAATGTCTAATATGTTAATATCTCCGTCGGTATTAACGTCGCCGAGGTTGGGATCGTCATTAATAACGAAATCTGCTATTACGGTCGGCCATGACCAAGAAGAGCCTCCTCCTGCAGATACGTAAACATCACCACCGTCAGCTTCCCCATATCCGAAGGAATACGGAGTGTAAACCGTGGTCAAAACATCCGTCTTATCAGCAATAAGCGGAACATACTCATTGCATCCGGAAACAGCAAGCGAAGCAAGCACATAACCCGGCTCTGCTACCGCAGTAAGAGTATATTTCTGTGTTTCGGGATTAAAGGTAGCGGTCACCTTGCCGTGGCTTTCGCCGATACGGTCGGGAACAAGAGTAATATTA
>JBJEOD010000102.1:0-3021 GCA_051880535.1 Acutalibacteraceae bacterium
GAACAACACCTTTGTAGACCATTTTATTGAAATTCCCTACGATTTAAGCCGTACTGTCTTTATCGCCACGGCGAACACTGCGGAAACCATACCCGCGCCTTTGCTTGACCGTATGGAAATTATCGAGCTTGGCAGCTACACCCGCGAGGAAAAGTTCAATATCGCTAAAAAGCACCTTGTGGCTAAGGAGCTTACAAGGCACGGTCTTAGCGGCAGAACCGCGAAAATCACCGATTCCGCCCTCTATTCACTTATAGATTATTACACAAGGGAGGCGGGCGTGCGCTCGCTTGAACGCAAAATTGCCGCTTTGTGCAGGAAATCGGCAAGGCAGATAGCTTCTGGTGAGGCTAAAAAGGTTACGGTTAAGGCGGAGGACGTCGAGAATATGCTCGGCAGGCACCGCTATAAGCCCGAGGTTATATTGGAAAAGGACGAAATAGGCATTATAAACGGGCTTGCCTGGACCTCTGTGGGGGGCGAGATAATGCAGCTTGAAATCGTTTCTATGGCGGGTACGGGCAAGGTTGAGCTTACAGGGTCGTTGGGCGACGTTATGAAGGAGTCGGCAATGACGGCGGTAAGCTATGTCCGCGCTAACGCCGAAAGGCTTAATATTGACCCCGAGTTTTATAAAACCCGCGACATACATATTCACGCGACCGAGGCGGCGGTTCCGAAGGACGGACCCTCTGCGGGCGTGACTATGACGGTGGGACTGGTCTCCGAGCTTACGGGCAGAGCGGTAAGGCGCGATATTGCTATGACGGGCGAGGTCACCGTTCGGGGCAGGGTATTGCCTATAGGCGGTCTTAAGGAAAAGTCTATGGCGGCGTACAGGGGCGGGGTAAAGACCGTGTTTATACCAAAGGACAATATCGCCGACCTTAATGAGGTAGACGATACGGTTAAGGAAAACGTTTGCTTTGTTCCCGTCTCTGATGTTGACGAAATCATAAATAAAGCGCTTGTACCTTTTAGAGATTCCGAAAAAGCCGTAATGCTTAACGGTATTATCAACAAAGCAGCGGCAAGCGCAATCAGTCAGTAGTGTGGAATTATGAATTATAATAACGTTCAATTTGAAAAATCCTTCGGCACAGCCGAACAGCTTGAAGACTCGGATTTGCCCGAATTTTGCTTTTGCGGCCGCTCTAATGTGGGAAAATCTTCCCTTATTAACCGCGTACTCGGAAGAAAATCCATAGCGCGTGTAAGCTCAAAGCCCGGCAAAACTATTACGGTAAACTTCTACAGGGTGGATAATATCCGCCTTGTAGATTTGCCGGGTTACGGCTACGCTAAAGTGCCGTTTTCCGAAAAAAGCCGCTGGGCGGAGCTTATGGAGGCGTATTTTCAGTCGGGGCGGAATATCAAAATGGCTTTTCAGCTCATCGATATGCGCCACCCCGCGACCGAGTTTGATATTTCTATGCTCGACTTTATGAGTCAAAAGGGAATACCCTACACGGTTGTGCTTACAAAGTCGGATAAGCTTAATAAAACCGAAACCGCAAACCGACTTGCACTTATAAAAGAGGAGTTAGGCGAATTTGCCGAAGGCGTTCGTATTATACCGTTTTCAGCCCAAAAGGGCAGGGACGCCGAGGTTTTGCGCGAGGTTATCGAAAACAGCCTAAAGTAATAATTTTGAGGACAGAGAATCTTACCCTGTCCAGATAATCAAGACGGAGAACCGTCCCCTGTCCTATGCACTATGTGAATTTGTAGAGGTGAATTTTTTGGATAGAGCAATGTTAAAAGAGCTTGGATTCAGAAGCAGGAATGAGGCTCTGGATTTTCTGAAAAAATTATGGAGACAGGAAAAGGCGGAATGTCCAATATGCGGCAGTGAACTGGAGCTGCTACATAAAAAGGCTAAAAAGAATAATTGTGATTGGCAGTGTAAGCGTTGTAACAAGACTTACAAAACAATTCACTTACTGGATGAAATTAATGAGCAGATGCCAGATTAACAGCTTCTAGTTTGTTGTAGGACTGGGGACGGTTCTCTGTCCTTTTAAATAGGGGGAACCGGTTTGAACTTTTATATTAAATATTTAACATGTGTTTGTTGCGTTGTGTGTATATCATTGTGCGTGCATTTTTTTAAGGTTAAAAAAATACTTTTTGCGATTCTATTTTTGTTTTTTGCAGTATTAGCTTTGATAGCAACTATCATATTGCTTTTAAAAGGGGACATATGAGAGGAGGAGACTCTTCATTTGTATCCTTCGGTTTGATTGGCAATAATGTATATATTTTATTTTTTTATTGACAATAGCTTATAAAAGTGTTATAATTAATACGTTAAAGGCATTGACGGAGAGAAGTAATATTATCTTGGGCATAAAGAGAGCCGGCGGGTGGTGCGAGCGCGGCTGTCCTGTAATACGAATAACACTCCAGAGCCGCAAGCCGAACGCCGTTTGGGTCAGTAGGTGCGCCGTACCGATGCGTTAAATCGAGCCCTTTTACGGCTTTAAAGTGACCTTTTTTAAGGTAAATTAGGTGGCACCGCGGATAGCGTCTATTCGTCCTAATGTTTTAGGACAGAAGACGCTATTTTTATTTTAGGAGTGTGCAAAATGAAGCATACCGACATTATTGAAATTTTTGAAAACAGCGAATTTATAGGCAACCGAGTTACGGTCTGCGGCTGGGTAAGAACCTCGCGCGATTCTAAAAATATGGCGTTTATCGAGCTTAATGACGGAACGAGCCTTAAGCATATGCAGATTGTTATAAATAAAGCCGATTTCACGGACATTTCGGACTTTATGAAGCTGGGAACCTCGCTTAAGGTTGTCGGAACGGTAGTAAATTCCGCGGTTGCCGCCGATTCTGTTGAGATTAACGCCGAGGAAATTTCGGTTTTAGGCGAGTGTCCGCCCGATTATCCGCTCCAGAAAAAGCGTCACACCCTTGAATATCTCCGCACAATCCCGCATTTGAGGGTGAGAACCAACACCTTTAACGCGGTTTTCAGGGTGCGCTCGGTGGTTTCCGCATCCATTCACG
>JBJEOD010000103.1:0-3020 GCA_051880535.1 Acutalibacteraceae bacterium
TTAATCGTTGCCACAGCGATACTCTACGCCGCCTCCTTCGGCGAAAAATTTTCCCCTGTAGGAAGCCTTCTTCTGCTGATAATATTCGCCGTTTCGCTTTACGAAAGTGTTATGAGCGCAAAGTCAGAGGCGGCGGTAAGCGAAAAGCGGGCCTTTAGTAAAAAGGAAATTCCCGTAAATATACTTAAATTTATCGCAGGCGCGGCGGGAATAGTGATAGGCGCGGATTTCCTTGTGGATTCCGCAACCGAAATCGCCGCGGCAAGCGGGGTGTCCGAGGCGGTTATCTCCGCTACTATAGTCGCCGTAGGCACCTCCCTGCCTGAGCTTGTAACCACGGTCTCAGCCGTTATTAAAAAGCAGTCCTCCCTTTCGGTGGGCAATATTATCGGCGCAAACCTTATCGATATAGCCATAATTCTGCCCATCTGCTCCTTGGTATCGGGCGGCGGACTTGTCGCCTGTCAGCAAAACCTTTACCTTGATATTCCCGTTTGCTTAGGACTGCTCGCCGCCGCGCTTATACCTATGCTTATACGGGGAAAATTCACCCGTGCGCAGGGAATTGTTATGCTTGTCTGCTACCTTGCATATGTTGTTCTGATTTCCTTTTTTAATCCGTTTTAGCCAAAAATCTTACTGTAAGCACTTGCAGTTTTAACAGCCGTCCGACAAAATTTAAGTTGTTTTTTCATTTTTTTGTGGTATAATGGTGTGTACGCTTAAAAACCTGCGGCAAACTGAAAGGAATGCTTAACATATGTTTTTAGGAAAAGCTTGGAATACGGTTCTCGCGTTCTTCAGAACGCGGTTACCGGAATTTTTAAAGAATAATTTTGAGGTTGACTCCACAAAGCGCTCAAAGATAATCGGCGCTGTCATATCCTTTATAACCCTTATCGCGGTTATTTTAGACGTGAACGCCTATACCTCGCAGGAATTTGCTTCTAAATGGCTGTTGCTTGCATTTGCGCTTTTCTGCCCCTTTATTCTGGGCTTTACCGCCGCCTATTCGGTAAGGATAAAAAACGACCTCTTCAATAAAATATGGCATATGGTTTTTATGCTGCTTATGCCCTTTGTCACCATTACTATGACCGAGTGCTTAAATGACGTGTTCATATATAATATGACCTATTTGGGCTTTTTGGGCAACTATTTGCTGGTCGTTATTATGTACTTTATCGTCTTTGCGCTGTCAGGCAGCTTTCGGCTTTCTTACCTTATTGTCAACCCGATCCTCTTCGGTCTCGGGGTGGCGCACAGCTATATAATGGACTTCCGCGGAACGCCGTTTCTTCCCATGGACTTTTTAAGCATAAAAACGGCGGCGGGGGTTGCAAACACCTACAATTACACCCCGACCTACAAGGTAATGACGGCGGCACTTATCTTTATTTTCATTGTAATTATCGGTGTCAAGACCCAAACCCCTAAGTATAATTTAATTACAAAAATTATTTCCCGCGCCTTCACGGGAACCTTTGCGGCGGTACTTCTGATACTTTTCTATTTCACAAGCGTTTTTGCCGATATGGGCATAAAGCCCGACTTCTGGAACCAGACGAGGGGCTATCACAACTACGGCTTTGCCTTTAACTTCTTCTGCAATACCAAATATCTTTATATGTCGGAGCCTAACAATTACAATCCCAATGAAATCAAAGACTATGTAAACAGCGTAATGGAGAACTCTGACAATAAAGACAATACCGACAACGCGGAAGACGATTACGAAAAGCCGAACATTATCTGCATAATGAACGAGTCTCTCGCCGATCTTAGCGTACTCGGCAATCTCACCACCAACGAGGATTATATGCCCTTTATAAGAGGGCTTACCGAAAACACGGTAAAGGGCAATCTGTACGTTCCCGTAATCGGCGCGGGTACCTCTAATACGGAATTTGAATTTTTAACAGGTCACACCACCGCCTTTTTGCCCTCGGGCAGTAACGCCTATATGCTGTATATCAAGAATCCTATTGCGTCGCTTGTTTCTACCCTTAAGGCGCAGAGGTATTCCTCCTACGCACTGCACCCCTATTACTCGGCGGGCTGGAACCGCACCGATGTTTATAAGTATTTAAGCTTTGACAAATTTACCAGCCTTGAGGATATTATGGATATTTCGCTTATGCGCGAGTATCAGAACAACGGCAGCGACCCCAATTTCCTGCAATCCCTTATCGACCAATACTATCCGGGCAGTAATATGCTTGTCCGCCAGTATGTAAGCGATTCATATAACTATAAGCTCCTTATCGAGGATTACGAAAACCGCGACAGGTCGCAGCCCTATTTTGCCTTTAACGTCACAATGCAGAACCACGGCGGCTACACCACAAGCTGCGTGAATTTTGACGAGTGCATTTACGCCACCTCTGTTTCAAGGGACTACAATAAGGCAAATAAGTATCTTTCGCTTGTAAAGGCGAGCGACAACGCCTTTAAGGAGCTTGTGGAGTATTTTAAAAACGTAGACGAGCCGACAATAATCTGTATGTTCGGCGACCACCAGCCCTCGGTCGAGACCGATTTTATCGCCGAGGTTATGGGGGTTGACAGCCTTTCGGGGCTTAGTCCCGAGCAGGAGCAAGCGCGCCACATAACCCCCTTTGTAATCTGGGCTAATTATGACATTGAGGAAAGGCAGATTGATAAGCTGAGCTCCAACTATCTCTCCTCCCTTGTTCTTGAGGTCGCGGGCGTTAAGCTTACCGAATACAACAAGTACCTTTTAAAGCTTTCCGAAACCCTGCCTGTAATCGACACGGTGGGTTATATCGACAAGGAGGACAACTACTATAAGTGGAGCGACGTCTCGCCCTACAGCAGTCTGCTTGACGAATATGAGAAAATCCAGTACAACAACATCTTTGACCAACAGAATATTGATTCGGATATATTCTATATTAACGGCTATGTTCCTGAAAACCTGTCAGACAGCGAGGACAGCGCTAAGGAGGACGGATAATGCATAACACCACACTTTGCCATATCGAAAAGGACGGCAAATA
>JBJEOD010000104.1:0-15429 GCA_051880535.1 Acutalibacteraceae bacterium
ATACCGCGCGCCTGAGCCTCCATTGTGGCGTAAATCGCGTCCGCCTCGCCCTTTGCCTTGCGGCGCGCCTGCTCGGCTTCTGCCTCGGCTTCAAGCTCCTTGCGCTCCTTTTCAATTTTGGCGGCGGTTATAATATCCGCCTGCTTGGTTGCAAATTCACGCTCAGCACGCGCCTGCTCCGCCTGCTGTTCTGCGGCGTAGGCTTCTTCAAGCGCCTTTGCCGCGGCGATTTTTTCGGCTGATACGGCGCGTCTTTGCGCCTCTGCCTCTTTTTCGCGGCGAATAGCATCCGAAAGGGCAACAGCCGCCTTTGACTCGTTTTCACCCGCTATTGCGCTGGCGTTGGATTCCGCAACCGAAATTCGCTGGTCCTTTACCGCTACCGCCTCGCCTATGCTACCGTCGCGGTTTTTCTCTGCAACAGAGCGCTTTGCGTCGTTTATCGCCTTTGCCGCCGCCTCTTTACCGAGAGCCTCAATGTAGCCCGATTCGTCGGTAATATCTGTGACGTTTACGTTGATAAGGCGAAGACCTATCTTTTTAAGCTCGGTTTCAACGTTGTGGGACACCGCTTCAAGGAACTTGTCGCGGTCGGTGTTGATTTCCTCAATGTCCATTGTCGCGATTACAAGACGGAGCTGACCGAAGATAATATCCTTTGCAAGCTCCTGAATTTCGTTGAGCTTTAAGCCTAAAAGGCGCTCGGCGGCGTTCTGCATAACGCCCTGCTCAACCGAAATTCCCACGGTAAAGCGTGAGGGAACGTCCACGCGGATATTCTGGTGCGAAAGCGCGTTTGTAAGGTCAACGTTTATCGACATAGGCGTAAGGTCCAAGTATTCATAGGACTGAACAATCGGCCAGATGAACGCCGCGCCGCCGTGGATACACTTTGCACTGCGGTTTGTGCCGTCCTTGTTTGTGCCGACCTTACCGTAGATTACCAGAACCTTGTCGGAAGGGCAGCGGCGGTACCTTGTAAGCACTACAAGCAGCAGTGTGAAAAGTACTACCACAATGACTGTGATTGCGATGATGAAATTTACCGGCATAATTTTTATCCCCTTTAAAAAATTTTTAATTTTACGGTGTTTGGTTGTCTATCGGCCGGACGACTAAAATGTTTTCGGTCGCCGATACCACCTGCACCATAGAATCCGTTTTAATTTCCCTGTCGAAATCGGTGACCGCGTCCATTTCGACAAGCCTTTCCTGAAGCGTTAGCATAACCTTTCCCGTGCCGCCGCGCCGAGCGGGTATTGTAAGGTAAACACGTGCGGTCTGCGCGACGGCGTTGTGCGCGTCCAGATTTCCGCTTTCCTGCAGTCCTGAAAAAGCTTTGATTATGTACGCCACCAACAGCAGAGCCAGAATACCCGATACCACGGCGATAAGCCCCGAGGCTAAATCGCTTGCTCCCAAATCCACCGCCGCAATGCCGAGCCAGCCCCCGACGGCGAACATCGCTACAAGACCCCTTATTGTTAAGAGCCGCACCCCGTATGAATGATGCGCGCCGTCGTGGTCGTGGTCAAAATCGTGGTCGTGGTCGTGGTCGAAATCGTGACCGTTACCGAAATCGTGGTCAAGCTCGCCGTGGTCGGCATCGTGCCCTCCGATTCCGAAAAGCAGCAGTACGGTTTGAATAAGCAGAATCACGGTAGCGGGAACCGCGGCACAGGCGAGCGCTTGCTGAAATGTGCTAAGCTCGCCGAACCAGTTTGTAAACCAAGTCATAAAATCCTCCCCCTTATTATATTTCAAGCTGATTGAACCGCAGCTCTGCCTCGCGCTTAAACTGCGCCGCCGTAAAGGCGTACACCATTATTTTAAGCGCGCGGTAAAGCCGCTGTGACGAATCGGCTTTAAGCGCCCCGAAATCCGATACCGCAGACTTAACGCAACTGTCAATTTTTTCACGTGAGATACCGTTTTCAAGGGTCAAATCCCTTGTTATCGCGCAGAAGCAGTCAAACAGCTCAGGCTCCGAAACCCTGTCGTCGCTTTCGTCCTCGACGTCGCCGTTGAGGTATTTAAGTATTAAGACGGTCTGCTCAAGCTGCATACAGTCACGAAGGGCGTTAATAATCAATATTCGCGCAAGCTGACGTTTATAATACTTTTTTTTAACGGGATTTGCAACAAACCCCCGCTTAACCCAGTTTTGCACCGTTGAGCCCTCAAGCCCCGTAATTGAGCATACCTGCGCGAGGGTAAGCCCGCCCGCCGCCGAAATCATCTGACTGAAGATGGCAAAAACGCTGCCGTTAAGGCTTATATATGGCGTTACGGTACCGGGTATTGTTTCCTGAGCCATTATCTCACCGCCGATCCTTTTTAAGTTTATTTGATTATATCATAAGTTCATATGAACCTCAAATGTCGAAAAAAATTAATTTCGGTCGAAAACCTGCATTTTTTGGTGATTTTTAAGGTTTAGCTTTGATTTTCTTAATTTTTCATGCTTTTTGAATTGGAGGTTAAAAATATTGAAGTAAATTATTACGAACAAAAAGGCCCCCTTGCCTAAAGGGGGCTGGCACGGCGAAGCCGTGACTGGGGGATATTGGGTTTGATGTGAGCTGATTGAATCCCTCCACCGCCGTTCGGCGGTCCCCCTCCCTTTAGGCAAGGGAGGCTTTTAATGAACAACCTTGAAAAAATATTATTTTATAAGCGATTCGCCTGTCATTTCTTGGGGCTGTGTAAGCCCTAAAAGCTTAATGATAGTGGGGGAGATGTCGCAAAGCCTGCCGCCCTCGCGAAGCTCACAATCCCTGCCGATTACCGCAAAGGGAACGGGGTTTGTGGTGTGGGCGGTAAAGGGCGAGCCGTCGGTATCAACCATTCTGTCGGCGTTGCCGTGGTCGGCGGTAAGAAGCATTACACCGTCCATTTTAAGAGTGCTGTCCGCTACTCTGCCTACGCAGGTATCAACCGTTTCGACCGCCTTAACCGCCGCGTCGAAGACGCCTGTGTGACCTACCATATCGCAGTTTGCAAAGTTTAGAATAACAACGTCATACTTGCCGCTTTCAATCGCCTCACATACCTTGTCGCATACCTCAACAGCGCTCATTTCGGGCTGTAAATCGTAGGTTGCGACCTTGGGGGAGTTGACAAGTATTCTGTCCTCGCCCTCAAACATAACCTCTCTGCCGCCGTTGAAGAAGAAGGTTACGTGGGCGTACTTCTCGGTCTCAGCGATTCTAAGCTGGGTCATATTGTTTTTTGCAAGGAATTCGCCTAAGGTGTTGTTAAGGGTCTGGGGCTTGAAGGCGACCTCAACGTTGGGCATAGACGCATCATACTGGGTCATACATACGTAAAATACCTTTTGTCTGCCGCCCTTGCGCTCAAAGCCTGTGAAGTCGTCGTCCACAAAGGTACGGGTAATCTCTCTTGCACGGTCGGGGCGGAAGTTGAAGAAGATAACGCTGTCGCCCGTTTTAATGCGTTCGGTGCCCTCTACAACGGTGGGGAGGACGAACTCGTCTGTGATGTGCTTGCCCTCTTCGTCAATCTCGGTGTAGGACTTTCTTACAGCCGCCGCCGCGTCGTCGGTCGTAATGCCTTCGCCGTAAACTAATGCGGCATAAGCCTTGCCCACGCGCTCCCAACGGTTGTCGCGGTCCATTCCGTAAAATCTTCCCATAACCGTGGCAAGCTTGCCGCAGCCGATTTCCTCTAATTTTTTATTAAGGGTATCGATGAAATCAGCGGCGCTGGCAGGGGGAACGTCACGTCCGTCAAGCAGGGCGTGAATATAAACCTTAGTAAGACCGTTACGCTTTGCAAGCTCTACAAGACCGTAAAGGTGCTCGATATGGCTGTGAACGCCGCCGTCGGAAAGCAGTCCCATTAAATGGAGGGCGCTGTCATTCTTCTTGCAGTTGTCAATAGCCTTTAAAAATGCCTCGTTTTGGAAGAAATCGCCGTCGGCAATCGATTTTGTAATGCGGGTAAGCTCTTGATAAACGATTCTGCCCGCGCCGATATTGGTGTGGCCCACCTCGCTGTTACCCATCTGACCGTCGGGCAGACCAACGTCCATTCCCGAAGCGCCTATCTGGGTGTTGGGGCACTCGGCGAAAATCTTATCAAGACGGGGAGTTTTAGCCGAATAAATCGCATTTCCGCTTGTGGTCGGGTTAATTCCGAAACCGTCCATAATACATAAAACAACAGGTTTTTTCATAATGCTCTCCTGAAAAATAGAAATTAGGCGGGCATCGCCCGCCCGAAATTTTTAATTATTTGCTTGCCGCTTTCACGATAACCGAGAAATCCTCGGCCTTAAGGGAAGCGCCGCCGATGAGTCCGCCGTCAACATTAACCTTTGCAACCAACTCGTCTGCGTTCTTAGCGTTCATAGAACCGCCGTACTGGATTGTAACGCCTTCTGCCGCGTCCTCGCCGTATGCCTCTGCAATAGCGGCACGAACGTAGCCGTTGCCCTCGTCCGCCTGCTCGGCGGTGGCGGTAACGCCTGTGCCGATTGCCCATACGGGCTCGTAAGCGATAATAACGTTTGAAAGCTTTTGGACGGGAACATTGGTAAGCGCCATCTTGGTCTGATACTTAAGCAGGGTTTCGGTGTAACCGAGTTCTCTCTGCTCAAGGGTTTCGCCAACGCAAACGATAGCGGTAAGACCCGCGTTCAAAGCGGCGAGTGTGCGTAAGTTTACGGTCTGGTCGGTCTCGCCGAAGTACTGTCTTCTCTCGCTGTGACCGATAACTACGTATTTAACTCCCGATTCAACCAGCATTTTAGCGGAAACCTCGCCTGTGTAAGCACCGCTCTCCTTAAAATGTACGTTTTCAGCGCCGATTTCAATGTTTGAACCCTCGGCGGCGGCTACAGCCGCGGGAATATCGATAAAGGGAACGCAAAGCACTACCTTGCAGTCAGCGCCCGCTACAAGCGGCTTCATTTCATTAATAAGGGCGGTTGTCTCGGACGGGGTTTTGTTCATTTTCCAGTTGCCCGCAATTACAGCGGCTCTTTTAGCTTTGTTCATTGTAAAAACTCCTTTTTTATATTAACACAAGTAAGGGTTGCCGAAAGAGCAACCCTTAAATTTTAATTATTTATCGTTAAGTGCGGCAATGCCGGGAAGCTCCTTGCCCTCAAGGAATTCGAGAGAAGCGCCGCCGCCTGTAGAAATGTGGGTCATCTTGTCGCCGTAGCCTAAGGTGTTAACAGCAGCCGCGGAATCGCCGCCGCCGATAACGGTAACAGCGTCGGTCTCTGCAAGGCTCTTAGCAACCGCAATTGTACCCTTGGCAAGGGTCGGGTTCTCAAATACGCCCATCGGTCCGTTCCAAACAACCGTCTTAGCGGATTTAACCTCATTTGCGAAAAGCTCAGCGGTCTTAGGTCCGATGTCAAGACCCTGATAATCGTCGGGAATCTTGTCGGCGTCTACAACCTCAACCTCAATCGGTCCGTCGATCGGGTCGGGGAAGCTCTTAGCTATTGTGCAGTCTATCGGAAGAAGAATCTTAACGCCCTTTTCCTCCGCCTTTTTAAGCATATCCTTGCAGTAGTCAATCTTCTCGGTATCGAGGAGGGACTGACCTACGCTGTAGCCCTTTGCGGCAAGGAAGGTGTAAGCCATACCGCCGCCGATAATAAGGGTATCAGCCTTGTTGAGCAGGTTTTCGATAACGGTGAGCTTGTCTGCAACCTTTGCGCCGCCCAAAATGGTAACAAAGGGACGAACGGGGGTATCAACCGCGTTTCCGAGGTACTTAAGCTCTTTACCGATAAGGTAGCCCGCAACAGCCTCTTTAACGTATGAAACAACACCGACGGTGGAGCAGTGCGCTCTGTGAGCGGTGCCGAACGCGTCATTTACGAAAATGTCCGCAAGGGAGCCGAGCTCGGCAGAGAAAGCCTCGCCGTTCTTGGTCTCTTCAGCGCGGTAACGGGTGTTTTCAAGAAGAACAACGTCGCCGTCCTGCATTTCTGCAACAGCCTTCTTTGCGTTTTCGCCCACAACGTTAGCGTCAGCGGCAAAAACAACCTCTTTACCCAAAAGCTCGGAAAGGCGCTTAGCAACGGGAGCCAAGGAAAGCTCGGGCTTGGGTTCGCCCTTCGGCTTGCCGAGGTGAGAGCAGAGGATAACCTTTCCTCCGTCGGCAATAAGCTTTTTGATGGTGGGGAGGGCGGCGATAATACGGTTTTCGTCGGTGATAACGCCGTTTTTAAGCGGTACGTTGAAGTCACAGCGAACGAGAACCTTTTGACCCTTTACGTTAATGTCGTCAACGGTCTTTTTGTTGAGAGCGTTCATTAAGATACATCCTTTCAATATTGCCCGTTTTTGCTAAACGGACATTGTTAAAAATTTTACAATACTATTTTACCACATATTTTGATTTTTTCAATAATTATTTTATTTTTATATGTAGAAATTAGCAAATATCTTCCCATTTATAATTGTGCAGCTGACCGAAATTCTCAAGCGCGGGGTAACCCCATTGCCTTAAAGCTTCGTAAACGGCTATTGCCACCGAGTTTGAAAGGTTGAGACTTCTGATTTCCCCCTGCATAGGTATTCTTACGCACCGCTCGGGATTTTTAATTAACAGCTCCTCGGGAAGACCCTTTGTTTCCTTGCCGAAAAGCAGATAGCAGTTGTCGGGGTAGGAGACCTCGGAGTGTGTGCGCCTGCCCTTGGTTGTGAAATAGAAAAACGCGCCGTCGTTTTTTGAAAAGAAATCCTCTAAGCCGTCGTAATAGGTTATGTCGAGATAGTGCCAGTAGTCAAGTCCCGCGCGCTTGAGCTTTTTATCGTCAATATTAAAGCCCATAGGCCGAACTATATGAAGCCTTGCACCTGTCGCGGCGCAGGTGCGGGCGACGTTGCCCGTGTTTTGCGGAATTTCGGGCTCAACCATCACAATATTAATTTTAGGCATTTTTATCACCGTTTTTATTTTTATTATACAGTTGTTAAAATACGGTTGTCAAGTGGAGGTTTTTGTATTATAATATATTTGAAATAAAAAAGAAAGCGGGTTTTGTTATGAATAATATTTGGCACGATATTTCAAGAGAGCGTATCACACCCGAGGATTTTATCTGTGTAATTGAGATTTCAAAGGGCAGTAAAAAGAAGTACGAGCTTGACAAGGAAACGGGACTTATCATTCTTGACCGCATACTCTACACCTCAACCCACTATCCCGCAAACTACGGCTTTATTCCGCTTACCTACGGTGACGATAAGGACCCGCTTGACGTTCTTCTGCTGTGTAGCGAAAATTTAGAGCCGTTAAGCCTTGTGCGTGCCTATCCTATCGGGGTTATTACTATGATAGACGGCGACAGCAACGACGAGAAAATAATTGCGATTCCCTTTAACGACCCGTCATACAACGGGTACAAGGATATCGACGACCTGCCAAAGCATATTTTCGACGAAATGCGCCACTTTTTCGAGGTGTATAAAAACCTTGAAAACAAAAAAACTGCGGTTGACGAGGTAAAGGGCAGGGAATACGCGCTTAAGATTATCCGCTCGGCTATTGAAAATTATAAGGTGCATTTTAATAAATAAGCCATAATATGAATAAAAATCCGTCCTCTTTTTGAAGGGCGGATTTTTGTTTTTTTTAATATCTTAAGTTAAATGGATTGTCATCACAAAATACGGTATGGTTTTCTGCTTTATTCTTCCGGGAAAGCGTGCTCACTTAATACAATATCTTTATTGTAAAATGTCCAGTTATGCTTATCCCTCAAATCACCTTTGACGCTTGCCCATGAGGATGCTGAGAAAGTGTTTTCGTTGTTTGTCGAAGTGTTCCAAGAATTCGATCTGGTAATAAACTGGTCATGAGCGGTTTTCTCGCGGTTATTGATTTCTTTGCCAGTGAAAGGATTTATAGGTCTATCAATGATTCCCTTTGTGGCAAGTGTGGGAACGTCGGCATTGGTCATAAATTCGTCTGATATTGTAAACTCTGTACTGTCGAAATCTTTTACGAGCAAAAACGGATAGTAAAATCCGATGTCAAACGGGTTATCAGATCCGCTATCCAGAATAAGCTCTTTATTAACGGAAAGGCCCCTGCCATGATCCGAAACGATGATAATTCTTGTATTGTCATATACATCGTTCGCCCGCAAATAATCCAGCCATTCCCCAAGACGCAGGATGGCACTCATATTGGTATGATAGTGGCTCATTTGCAGGTTATTCGAAACATCTAAGGTTTTACCGTCCAAAACAAATCTGTCGGTATGTTTGGCATCGTATGCCGTATTGTCGATGTGTTCCGCCGGAATATAGTCCGGTTCGCTTAGAAGTGCTGGCTCGTGCGTCATGCTGTTGGACAGGAACATGAATGTGTTTTTTTTATCATTCGTTACATTGGTTATGGATGAGAGGTTGGTGATGACATTATAAGACGACATAAAAGTTTTGGACAGGCCGGTAGCTTTGGAAGTGCCCGTTACGGTTTGCGTGATGTAATTCGGCACACCGAGTGTTTGCGATTGATTGTAGGTACCGTCTGCATACACAGTAGTTTGAAAACACAGAGGCAGGGTTTTCATTAAGCCGTAAACAAATGTATTTCGCAATTTGTTATCGATGCCTTGCTGATACACTTCCGGTTCGCTGTACCGTCCCTCTGTAATATAGGTTTTGATTTCGGGGTATTCATCAAACACCGAAAGATCGGGAATCCATTGGTAGTTAGCATAGGGGGGATCGCAAATCGTAACCTCATAACCGTTGTTATTAAACAAAACAGGTAGAACCTTCAGCGCCTCGTTATGCTTCGAAACGAGAGTTTCGTTTTTGCGCTTATTCATCTCGACAGGCGTGTATTCATATCCGCCAACGAGACTGGGTACACCAAAGTTTGTAAATCCGCCGAAAGAAACGGTGTTTTCATAGAAGGTGAATCCCGCATAGGTCTCTTTTAGTTCGGGCTTTTCTTCAAAAATGTAGGGAATAAACTCTCCCATGCCGCGGTCAAGCATAATAACAACCACATTTTTACCTTTTTTGCTGAGACGGAAATTGGGGGTTTCTTCTGCCCCTTCGGCTACAATTTTGCCAAGTGAAGTATTAATCTTAGTGATATTGATTATCGACATGGCGCCAAGTGCGATAGAGACAGTAAGGATTGCCGGAACGGCTATTTTCCGCCACTTGATTGAAAGCAAGTAGATGACCAAAGCGATTACGGCGGAAACGGCAAGATTTATAAGTTGCTCCGTGAAAGAGAAATTAAGCCCGTTTTCAAACTGAAACGACGACGAGAGAACACCGAGATTTGTGCCGAAAAACATATAGTTGACAACAGCCACGCCGCAAAGAGCACAGATTACTTTTTCAAAAAGTACCTTATAAGTCGGGTTGGCCAGCCAGTAGAAAACACGCATCCAAACGAGGAAGGTTCCGGCCGCCATCAGAAAAGAGGAAACAATGTACCAAATCGGATTGTAGTAGTGCATGAGTTCCACAAATTCCTGTGGTGAGGAGGCGATAACAGTCGACGGAATAACAATACCGACAAGGATGGTCAGAAATACCGCTGCACACACGAATACACTCTTTTTCGGCTCGGCAGATGTTTCTTTCCGTTTAAAATGAATCAACGGTTTTACTGTGTGAAGAATCAAAGGCAGCAAAAGTGCGATGCCGACACCAATCAAGAACAGACGCTTTTTTATGGTGGGGGAAGGATAGAATACGGCACCTAAAAGGATAAACGCAATTCCTGCCACAGCGGTCATATACCGTAAGACTTTGCCTGGATTTTTGATTTTATAAAATATGGTTTTGACAAGGGAGAAAACATTGTTAAGTGTCCAGTAAAACACCAGTCCGGAAGGGGAAGCATAGAGGAAAACCAAAAAGAAAGCAGCCATCCCGTAAAGTTGGATTTTGGTTTTGAGCGGAAACCCTTTGAGATACAAAGCCGAGGAGACGATGTTGACAAAGGTCATCAAAAACGGTAGAAGATTGATAGCAAAACCGCCGATAACCAGCAGACCGTCCGGTTTGCTCAAATCCGCTATGGGGCCAAAGGAAACACCTTGCAGTATCTTAACATGCGAAAGATATTGATAAGCCGCCATAAAGAAGGGGATTTCGAGAAGTAAGGAGGTTGAACCACGCAGAGCGTCGGTTGGCTTATAGTGATTCTGCCGATAGTAGGTTTGCAGAATCATCATCTTTTCGTCTCCGGAAAACACCTTTTTGATATGTGCAACGCCTTTGTGAAGCCGTGACTCCGTATCTCTGGCTTCCTCCTGCATGGCGTCGGCGCGTCTATACAAAGGAAGAACGAGAATGTTCATGATGAGACTGAGAAAAACGATCATAATGCCGGGATGTGAAACAAATCTTCCCGAAAGTTCAAAAATAAACTCAAAAAGAAGTTTCAGCGGTCCAATCAGCAATGTTTCAAGTATCTGAAAAATAGACATTTTGCATATCCCTCTTTAATTATGTGCTAATTCGTTTTGCTTTTGAATCAGATAGTCGGCAACACACTTGGCTCCCTCACCAATGTTACACCATGTTTCCGACTTGACTTCCTGTCTTCCTTGTTCAAAGCGGGGATCACAGAGGCATGCATCTATCAGATCTTTAAGAGATCCCATGTTATCCTCGGTGAGTTCGGAACCAAGACGCTCAAGTGCGGACAATGTCCACAGCGGCGTGTCAAGCCACCAGGCATCATAAAGCCCAAGGTCAAAGTTGGGATTTGTATAGATGACAGGTTTATCGTATACCAGTGAAAAATCAAAAATTACACCCGAAAAATCAGAAATGAGAATATCGGAACGATTCAGCACATCGAAGTTGTCGGTGTCTCTGTTCCACTCAAGTTGTTCAGAGGCAGGATACTCTTTCATCAGCTTATCCATCAATTCTTTTTCAGAGGTAAAGGACTGCGGGTGCGGGCGGACAATAATGTGATATCCCGTGTTTAATAAAACATCGATTATCTTGCCGCCGTAAACACTGAATATAGCACTGCTTCCCCATGACGGAGCCAACAGAACCGTGCGTTCATGCCGGGGAAGCGGCTCACTTTGTTCGAGGCGCTTTGACATTTCATCCATGTAAGGAATTCCTGTCAAAAGCAGTTCTTTTTTAGGAAGTGAGCGCAGCTTTTCGAGATTTCTCACATCTCTTTTTTGATATTCTCCGGAGAGAAGAATAGCATCATAGTAATCTATGCCAAACATTCTGTACATGGTTATCTCGCTGGCAGCATGCGGAATATGCACGTAATAATCGACATCTCTTGAGCGTTTCCATTGGTAAACTTCAAGGCCCGGAGTGGTGGAAAGAACAATAGAGGCATTGAGGAAGTTCAGACGGGTAAACAGTTTATTGTCATTCTCAATACATTCGACGCTCAGATGCGGATATGAACAACTCAGGGCAGGATCATCCGGTGATTTCGTGATATACAGGATATCCTTTTCACGCTTGTCCAACTCTCGGCATATTGGTTCAAAAACAGACCAATAGCGCTTATTGTCTGAAAAAATCACAAGCGGAATTTTCTGATTGCTGACCTCCGCTTTTCCTCCCGAAATTTTGTATCTTAACTTAATAAATAGCATGCGGAGGGAATAAACGGCAGCACCGATTACGCTTATAAGTATTGTAAAGAGCATACTGCCTGTGCCGGGATCTATATATAGCAAATGCATGAAAAGTTCCTCCAAACGCAAAAAAATAACGATTTTTTACACAGTCTTATATTATACCTCACAATAGCCAAATAGTCAATTATTTTCAACATAATCGGACTGTAAAACTCGTCGGTATGGTAAACAAAGAAAAATTTTCTTGACATTCTGTCGTGAAAGGTATATACTATGTTCAAATCTGAGTAAAAAAGTATATTTTTTGAACATTTTTTTAAAAAGGAGGATTCTTGGTGCTGACATATGCACAATTCGGTGTTCTGCGCGCCGCGATTCAAAGAAAAGGTTCCAAAATGACACAAAGGGAGTTGTCTCAGATTCTCGGTTGCTCCCTCGGTAAAATCAACAGCACAATCAAAACCCTAACCGAAGAAGGGCTTATGAACGTACAGGGAGATATCACACCGTTGGGGCTTTCTCAAATGGAGCCATATAAAGTTCAAAATGCCATTATTATGGCGGCGGGGATGAGCAGTCGGTTTGTTCCTCTTTCCTACGAAAAGCCCAAAGCTCTTTTGAAAGTGAAGGGTGAAGTACTTATTGAGCGCGAAATTCGCCAACTTCACGAAGCCGGCATCACGGATATCACGGTGGTGGTAGGCTATATGAAAGAAAAACTCTTTTATCTTGAGGACAAATTCAATGTCCGGATCGTAACCAACGAGGATTATTATCGCTATAACAACACCTCCACACTGATTCGTGTTGCCGATCGGATCTCCAACACCTATATTTGCTCTTCGGATAACTATTTCCCTGAAAACCCTTTTGAACCATATGTGTATCGTGCTTATTATTCCGCAATATACGGTGAGGGAAAAACGGAAGAATACTGCTTGACAGTCGACAAAAAGGACCGGATTACGAAAGTTACCATCGGCGGAGAAAATGCCTGGTATATGCTGGGGCATGTATATTTTGATAGGGCTTTCAGCGAAAAATTTTTACAGATTTTAAAAAAGGAATATGAAAATCCGCAAACCAAAGCCGAGCTTTGGGAAAATCTGTATATGCGCTATATCAAGGAGCTTTCGCTTTACATTCGCCGTTATCCGGAAGGCGCCATTCAGGAGTTTGATTCGCTTGAGGAACTGCGCCATTTTGATGACAAATACCTGAAAAATGCGGATTCTAAGATTTTTTCCAACATTTGCTCTGTTCTGCATTGTCGTGAGGAGGATATCGTCGGGATTGTTCCCATCAAAAAAGGCTTGACCAATTCTTCTTTCTGTTTTGAAGTTTTCGGACGAAAATATGTATATCGTCACCCCGGTGTTGGCACTTCGGAATACATAAACCGTGCCAGCGAGGAAAGTTCCCTAAAAATTGCAAAGGAATTGGGTCTGGATGATACCTTTATCTATATGGATCATTCGAAAGGTTGGAAGATTTCTCATTTTATAGAGAATGCCGAAACGCTGGATTATCACAATAAAAATCAGGTAAAAGAAGCGCTCCGTATGATTCGTACTCTGCACACTTCCGGTGCCAAAACCGATTTTTCCTTCGATCTTTGGGAGGAAATCCGCAGATTTGAAAACAAACTGCAATCCAGTGGCAGAAATGAATTTGAGGATATGCATGAATTGCATAATTCCATCGAAAAACTCAAAACACTTATTTTGGCGGAAGATAATGAAAAATGTCTCTGTCATTGCGATACATATGATCCTAATTTTTTGGTGGATCCAAACGGAAAAATGTATCTGATTGATTGGGAATATTCCGGAATGGCGTATCGAGGAGGGGATTTGGGTACTTTCATTGCCTGTTCCGATTATAGCCTCGAAGAAGCGGATGAAATCATTGATCTGTATCTCGGTCACAAGGCAGATCTGAAAGAAAAACGCTATTATTACACCTACATCTGTGCGGCGGCTTATTACTGGTTTGTTTGGGCAATTTATCAGAACAGCGTGGGAAATGATGTAGGGGAGTATCTCTATATTTGGTATAGATACACTAAAACATATATGAAAAAGGCCTTTGAGTCTTTTGAAAATAAATAAGGAGGCAACTTTTTATGGTAAAAGAAAATGAGATTTCTCTTGACGAGTTGATTGCGGAAGAAACCACAAAGCGGCTCGACGAAATGGCTTCTCCCGATTATGAATTTCCAAAAAAGATTACCCGCTGGGATGTGGTTTGGATGGTAGTCGGCGTAGCGGTCAGCACAATTCTTATCGCACTTTGTATGACGGGGGTGATTTCATGAGTAAAAACGCAGATTATATCAAGCAGGAAACTGTCACGGGTGTCGTACCGATGCTGAGAAAGGACAGAGTCTATTCTTTTCTGGATCTTTTTCTTGCCACCTCGGGATTTTCTATTGCAACCTGGTGCTACACTCAGGGCGCCCTCGTGGCAGAATCACTCTCTTTTTGGCAGCTTTTAATCAATATATTCTGCTTTAACATTGTTTGGATTGTGATTGAATGTGTTCCTGTGCTCTTCGCCACCCGCTACGGTATTGATCTTTGGATCTGGCTCCGCTCGGTGCTCGGCAATAAGGGCGTTGCCATTATCGCAACCGTTATCAGTTTGGCGAACTTCGGATGGTATGCCGTGGCGGCAAACCTCTTTGCGACCTCGATGGTTCATCTGCTCGGTCTTTTCGGTATAAACCTTCCCGCATTTGCAACGCCTCTGCTTGGTGTTCTGTGTGTTGTACTCGGCACTCTTATTGCACTCGGCGGACCTGATGTCATCAAATGGACCAACCGTTTCCTCGTTACCGCACTTCTAATCGTCGGTGGTGTTGTCGTGATATTGTGCTTTACGGCAGTACCTCTGAAAGACATCATCAACTACAAGCCGCAGGTGCAGGGGAATTCTCTTGCAAACTTCATGCTTTCCGCTGAAGCAAATGTCGCTTTTGCTTTCTCGTGGTCGACCCAGGCGCTCGTCATGCCGCGTCTTGCCAAATCCGAGCGCAGTGGCTTTTGGGGAACCGCGATTCCCTATGGCATTGTTGCACCGTTCTTTGTAGCCGCAGGCGGCATTATGGCAATTGCAACCTTTATCCAAACCGGCGCTTATTCGGACGATCCCACTTATATGCTTTCTACACTATGCGGTCCGGCCATCGCTCTTCTTAGTCTTCTTATGGTCGCATTCGCCAATGTCGGTACGCAAGGAACCGGTTCCTATGTTAACTGTATGATTGTCAAGAGCGGAATGCCTAAAGTCAGCTATAAACTTCTGGTTTTAATTGCTATGGTTTATGTAAGTTTTCTGACCGTAACCGGGCTTGTGGCGGATAATTTTGCCGCATTTATTTCTCTTGCGGCTTACATTCAGGGGCCTGTGATCGGAATGTCGTTTGTTGATTATCTGATTGTAAAGAAAAGAAAGCTCTCGCTCAAATCCGCATATAACCTCAAAGGTCATGATGCTTATAAATTCACCGGCGGATTCAATCTGGTCGGTATCGGCGTACTCGTTATTTCATTTGCGGTAGCTATGATCTTTGTTTACAATCCTATGACAGCCGCCATCCATAGCAAGATTTTCCTCATTACCACCGGCAGCGGATTTACTGCAATTTTCGGTGGTCTGCTCTATTACCTCGCGAGCATTACCCCGCTCAAGAAATATATGCTTCGTGACAGAAACGATTTGGAAATCGTTTAATCGCATAACAAAAAGAACAACGGGAGTATAGGAAAACACCTATACTGCCACAAACAAAGACTTATATAATAACTTTTAAGAAAACAACAAACCCGAACCTT
>JBJEOD010000105.1:0-2999 GCA_051880535.1 Acutalibacteraceae bacterium
CTTAAAGGTGTCGCAGGGGCGGTCGGTGGAATAGTCGCACTGCTTTTCGGGGATACAGAAATCGTAAACGGGTATTAACATCTGCACATTTCTGATAAGCTGTACCACCGTGAAAAGTCCCAGCGTTACATAAACGGTCGGGTCGCCGCCCTTAAGGTCGGTCACCACGTTCCCGCCAATGCAGTCGCATATGCTCTTAGGAATACAGCGCACATTTTCATAGCAATCGCGAATTTCGCCTATTCGCGCGGAGAGGGGAATGGGGTCTACCGCCTGAACAACGCATTTAGGCATATTGGTGGTTCTGCGGGTTTTAGAGTCGCAGCAATCGTCCTCGCTTACCGTGTTTGAGAAAATCTTTACATTGCCGTCACTGCCGAAAAGTATAACCTTTTTCGAGAAGGAGGAAATTCCCCTTACGCACTGCGGACAGGAATGGGGCGCAGTAAAGACGTCAAACTCCAGAAGAAAGAAGAAGGTAAGGTCGCAGGAAAAGAAGCCCTTGTTGAAGTTGACGGGCTCCACATCAATGAAAACGTTAAGTACCTCCGCCGAGCGCAGACGAACGCTGATTGCGTTGCATATAAGCCCCTGATCCTCAGGCAAAAAGAAGCACCGAAGATCCTCCAAGCAATCGCGGTCACAGCAGGAATCGTAGACTCTGCCCACGTCAACGCATACGGCTTCCTTGAACGCGCCGTTTTCGGGCGGGCAGCCGTTTTTTAAATCTGCCATATATAAAAGCCTCCCGTATAAAAATATTGAAGATATAGACTTCAATATCATAATATGAATAAACGCAAAATCGGTGAAAGGCTTTTATAATTTAAAAAGGCAAATTTTAAACTTTTTTGCTTTAAAGTGTTGACAAACAAGGAAAACGGTGATATAATATTTGAAAATTTAATATTAAACGCAGTGATGCGGAATAGTAGGTATTTTACTTTCGTCTGTCAGAGAGATGCCGGTTGGTGCAAGGTATTGAGGAAGAAATGCTAAACTCACCGCGGAGCGGCTGCCCGAAATCGAATGAGAGTAGAAGCAGACGGGAACTCCCGTAACAGAGTTAAGGTGTTTTAAGCATCTGAGCGCGCTTTCTGTTTTTACAGGGAGCGAAAAAGAGTGGTACCGCGGAAGATATTTTCATTTTAACGCTTTCGTCTCTTTTCGTTATCAGCGGATAGCAAAGAGACGGAGGCGTTTTTTGCTGTCAATTTGGTTTAAACTAATAGGAGGTTACCTTTTTATGAATCAGGAAAAAATGACAGGCGCACGCATTGTCATTGAAACGCTTATAGAACAAGGCGTTACCGACGTTTTCGGTTATCCGGGCGGTCAGGTGTTGAACATCTATGACGAGCTTTACAAGGCGAGCGACCGAATCAACCATTATTTAACAGCCCACGAACAGGGTGCGTCCCACGCGGCGGACGGTTATTCCCGCGTTACTGGCAAGGTCGGGGTTGTTATAGCCACCTCGGGTCCGGGGGCTACAAACCTTGTCACGGGTATTGCAACCGCAATGCTCGACTCGATACCTATGGTGGCAATCACGGGAAACGTTCCCACCACCCTTATTGGAAAGGACAGCTTTCAGGAAATTAACATCACGGGTATCACCATTCCGATTACAAAGCATAACTATTTTGTAAGCGACGTTACTGAGCTTGCGGATACCATACGCGAAGCCTTCGCAATTGCAAAATCAGGCAGACCCGGTCCTGTGCTTATTGATATTCCGAAGGACGTTCAGATAGCCGAGTGCGAGTTTGAATACAAGGGTGTTGTCCCCTACTTTGAGCAGGCAATAGCGCCCGACAGCGATATTGACCGCGCTGTCGAGCTTATTAATAAGGCTAAAAGGCCCTACATTTACATAGGCGGCGGCGCCGCAGGCGAGGGTATGACAAACGATATTAAGGCGCTTGCAGAAAAGATTGACGGATATATCGGCTGTACCTTTATGGGTCTTTCTGCGCTTCCAAACTCCTACGACCGTTTCCTCGGTATGCAGGGTATGCACGGAAAGTACGCCTCCTCAATGGCTAATAAGGACGCCGACCTAATAATCGGAATAGGTGTTCGCTTCAGCGACAGGGCGACGGGCAACACAGCTAAATATTGCAAAAACGCCAAGATAATTCAGCTGGATACCGACCTTTCGGAGATTAACAAAAACGTCAAGGTTGACGTGGGTATAATAGGCGACATTGTTTCCTCCCTTTCGAGGATACTTGAACGCTGTGAAGCGCAAAGCCACCCCGAATGGAACGAAAGGGTTGCCGAGCTTAAGGCAAAGGGCAAGGCGATAAGCGACAAGGCAGAGGCGGCGGACGGATACGCCCTTACTCCCAAAAAGATGTTTGACATAATAAATGCGGTCAAGGACGAAAATACGGTTATCGCCACAGACGTTGGTCAGCACCAGATGTGGGCGGCGCAATACACCGATTTTGAAAGAACCCGCCGCTTTGCTTCAAGCGGAGGCTTAGGCACAATGGGCTACGGCTTAGGCGCGGCAATCGGTGCGCAGATAGCATCATCCGACCGCACCGTGCTTATCACAGGCGACGGCAGCTTCGGTATGAATTTAAACGAGCTTGCGACCGCCGTTACATATAATACCCCTGTTGCTATTGTGATTATGGATAACGGAGTGCTTGGAATGGTGCGCCAGTGGCAGACCCTTTTCTACGGCAAGCGTTATTCCAACACCGTACTCGGCAGAAAGACCGATTTTGTAAAGCTTGCCGACGCATTTGGGCTTCCGGGCGAGCAGGTAGCTACTCCCGAGGAGTTTGAGGCCGCTTTTAAGCGGGCTATGACCCACGACGGTCCTTACCTTATCGACGCGATTATCGGCAAAGACGAGTTTGTTCTTCCTATGCTGCCGCCGGGCGGCTCTATTGAAGATATTATCACTTCAAAGGAGGAGGCGAACAAATGAAAAGGTTTGTAATTGCCGCTTTGGTTGAAAACAAATACGGCGTGCTTACAAG
>JBJEOD010000106.1:0-2977 GCA_051880535.1 Acutalibacteraceae bacterium
ATCCACATTTTCGTTCCCTCTGTTCCGCGAACCTGAAGCTTCAGACAAAACATACCGCCCGTAACACCGAAGGAGCCGGTGCTGTAAAGATCCCACTCTGTCGGAACTGAGAAAGAGGGAGTATTGTTGTAGGTGCCGAGACCGTTTATCGGCCACTCGCCGTACCAGTCATGAGCATTCATTTGCGAACAACTTGTGCGCTCATTTTCATTAATCATTACACGCATATCTACTTTTGCGCCCTCAGCGCCCTTTACCGCCATTTCAACATGATACTTGGTGCTTACATCTATTTGGTTAGTAACGCTTGACGGAACATCTATATAGAAGTAGGCGCCATCCTGATAGTATTGGTTCATTGTGACCTTCATAGAGGAGTTTCCGTCGAATTTAACTGTGGAATCAAGCTCGTATGAAATATGCTCGTGCGTGTCAGAGCCCCAGTTGTAATAAGTAAGGGGTGCTGTTTCCATATCGGTGATAAGGACACTGTCGGTCGAAACCTTTGTGTGGTTGCCGTCATAGGCAGGAAGCGGATTGGAGCCGTTATTATGCTCAACAAAATTCCAGATGCCGATATTGTCTACCCAAATCTCACCGGAGGAAGCGAAAACATAAACAGCAATATATGCATTGTTGTTCATAATTGTTTCCATCTGAGACTGACCGTACCTAAAAGCAGAAGAGTAATCAAGTCCGCTTACACGGGTCCAATCTGTAAAGGTAGTGGTGGGCTCTGTTTCGGTTTTGGCATAAGGAGTAGCACAGCCCGCATTGGATGCGTTGTCCATATAGGTGGCATAAAGGCCCTTGTCGGTATTATCAAAAATCATACACTCACCCATATACCCGGCATTGCTGATGCCATCCCAGATGTTGCCGGATTCGGGCACAAATTTAAGATAAACCGAACCTACAAAATCCTCGCTCATCTTAACGTCGGCATAGAAGAAGAACTCGTTAAGCCAACCCGCATCGGCAAAATTAACCGATGACCAATCCGCCGGTGTGCGGTTAAAGACAGCCACTCTGTCCTGTCCTTCGGTAGCTTTTACGTTTAAGGAGCGTTTACCGTCCGAAGAATCATTAGCGGTAATCTTCCAATTAAGACCGCTCTGTCCCCATAAAGATCCGGTTAAATTTTCCCAAAAAGAAGGGTGCTCAAAGCTTGCGTCGGTCTGAATCGGGATATCATAGGTAATTCCAGCAGAATCGCCCGTTACAAATGAACCTGCAGAAGCCGTGAAGGGCAATGCTACCGTTGCCGCCAAACACATTGTTGTAATTACTGATAGCAATTTTTTAATTTTCATTTTTTTCAACCTTTCTGAATAAATCAATATTTTTTGACAAATTTGTTTTCTGAAGCACTAACCTCCTTCCCGTTTAAGCCAACCTACACCTGAGCATTATACTTTGAATATCAAAAACAAAATAACCTGTGAAGATAACCTGAATTTTTAAATTTGCGTCTTCACTGCTCGGCATAGGCGTGCTTATGCGTCTAAATGCGGACTTTATGCTAAATACCGCCCAGCGGTAAGGGATAACAATTATTTAATCATCACGGAATAAATCTTTTTAGCGCCCACCGTAAAGGTCTGTCCGATAGGCTCGATAACGCTTTCGTCGGCACGGCAGCTCCACAGCTTACTGCCGCTGTCCGCAAGGGACAGGGTTGCGGTCTGTTCCCTATCTGTCGGGTTATACATACGGACAACAACCGCGTCCGAATCCTCCGCCTTTTTTACCGCCGTGATATGGAGGTTTTTATTGTCAAGCGAAAGCATACTGTAGCTGTGCGGAAGGGTTCCCTTTCCTCTGCCCGATACTACACAGGGGGCACCGGTGAAATACTCGGCGGCAGTGTTCGGCAATGTATTCACTTCGTCCTTAAAGAAGTGAAGAGCGTACTCAAAGGTATGCTTGCCCATACACTGGATTTCCTCGTCGGGCAGCTCGGTAATCTTTTCCTCGCTCACCTGAAGCCTTATTCTGCAGCCGCGGATAAGGGTGAGCGCCATTGTTGCGCTTTCATCCTCAAAGACCTCGTATTCATAAAGTCCCTTCGGCATTACCGCAAAGCCGTTTTGCCCGTCGGTCAGCGCCGCAAAGGTTCTGAGCGGCTGCATACCGTAAGCGGTCTCAACCCAACCTGTGCTGTCGGGAACCGCAACCGCGCGCTTTACTATATCAAAGTGACTGTCGGAATAGGAATAATCCGCTTTTATCTCGGTCGGGAAATTAGCCCTTAACCAATGGTCCTTCGCCCTGTTATCAAGCGTGACCTTTATCTTCAGGCTTTCACTTCCGCTGTCAAGTATATAATCTACCGTTACCGGGATAGCCACGGTTTCCTTGCTCTGCTCCGATTCACATTCGACGGGAACTTCAAAGCTGTACCTTGCGCGGACAATACCTCTTACCGAGCCGTTTTCCGCAACGCTCAATTCGGCTTTTGCGCCCAAAGAGCTGAATTTACGGTCATTCTCGGGTTCAACGTGCTTCCATGCGTTGCCGATTTCGCCCTGACTTGTTAAATAGTTCACGTTTTTATATGCTTTTCCGCTCGATTTCACGAGAATATCGGCGGTGCCGTTTTCGTTTACCGTAACTTTCAGGTTTTCGTTTTCAAGTATATTGCCGCCTACTATTTCTTTTTTGCTCTGCTCGGTCTTTCCTTTACGGATTTTTACCGATTTATAGCCGAGAGCAGGCACATTTTTAATTTTAACAACCGCCTTTTGTTCGGTTACGTCAAGAATCGTGGGAACCTCCCAGATACTGTCCACAAAGGTAGAGCCGGCGTTATTTGAAAGGATTTGAATCTCCGCGCCGTCGACGGAAAACTCCTCGTAGCCCTCGGGTAGTTGAAATTCAAGCTGTTCGGTCACATCCCGCTCAAACGGCAGGGTGTTGAAAACCGTAAAGCGTACCGCGTCCTTATCGTCCCCGACGGGTGAAAGGTTTGTAATTA
>JBJEOD010000107.1:0-2958 GCA_051880535.1 Acutalibacteraceae bacterium
CGGTCACCTTTGAAGACCCGCCGCCCATAAACAGCGGCTCGTCGGCACAGCGGCCGAAGACCGCGATTTTCTTGTATTTTTCCTTATTTAACGGCAATATTCCGTTTTCGTTTCTTAAAAGGGTTATGGTCTCGCACGCCGCGTTATACGCCGCCTTATGCTGTTCCTCCCTGCTGTATTCGGACATCTCCTGCTTTTTTGAATACTTTTCAATAAAGCTTAAAACAGCGCGGAGGGGGCGGTCTAAATCCTCCTCGGTTATTATTCCCTTTTCTATGCCGTCCTTAAGCTTAGTTGCTATGTTTTCGTCCCGCGGCATCTGCAGGTCAAGCCCCGCCTTTAAGGCTCTCGAAATATTATGAACCGCGCCCCAGTCCGAAACCACAAGCCCGTCATAGCCCCACTTTTCCTTTAAAAGCTCGGTAAGCAGATAACGGTTTTCGGAGCACCATATGCCGTTAAGCTTATTATAAGCGCACATTACGCTGGCGGGCTTTGAATTTTCGAGTACAATTTCAAAGACCCTAAGATAATACTCCATCAGGGTTCGCTCGTCTATCTCGGCGTTAATTGTGCCCCGCCTTATCTCCTGATTATTAGCCGCGTAATGCTTAAGGGAGGTGCCTATGCCCTTGCTATCCACGCCGTTAATAAACTCTGACGCCAGTATTCCCGAAAGATACGGATCCTCCGAATAATACTCGAAGTTTCTTCCGCAATGGGGCGTGCGCTTCATATTAACGGCGGGTGCCAACAGCACCTGTATATCCTCCTTTATGCAGTCCTTTGCAATCGTTTCGCCCGCCTTAAAGGCTGTATCTCTGCTCCACGAGGCGCCCACCGCCGAGGCTGTAGGCATACAGGTGTCCCCGCCCTCAATATTACACTCCTGCGGATAGCGCGGATGTCCTATTAACCGCCTTATTCCGTGAGGTCCGTCCGACATATTAAGGGAGGGTATGCCGAGTCTTTCTATCGCCGCTGTGCATAGCGCGCCCGCGCCTGTAAGCAGCTCTGCCTTTTCTTCAAAGGTTAAATTCTTAATAATTTCATCTATGCTGTTCATCGAAAATCCTTTCCGTCATCTGAGCGAAATTTCCGTCACTAAGGACTGTAAGAAGGTCATAAGCTGGGACAATAGACTGTAAAACAGTATTATAAGGAATAAAATTACGCACATTCCGAACAGGGTAAGTATTATGCTTGCAACAGTTTTACCGAAGGAGTACTGATGCACGGTGCTCAGCGCTATAAACAACAGCGCCGCGCTCCAGAGTATTCCCACCCATACCACTATACTTATAAAGGTGCCCTCGTTCTCCGCCATAAACTGCGACATTATTATTCCTATCGCCTTGCAGATAAGCATAGGCAGCAGGCAGTAGGCGACCGCGCAGAAGATTTCCTTGAATTTGCCCTTGCCCTCAAGCAGGGTGCATATGGCGTAATTCGCCGCTACAAAGAGTAAGAACACGCCCACCGTCTGCAAAACCGTGTAGATAAGGCGGTAATTTTCCGCCCTGTTGGTGTTAAAGGGAAAACCCGTGTAGAAATAGTCAATTACCGAAAGCAAAAACCATATTACAAGCAGTACCGCCGCCACGCCGTAGGACATAATGTTTCTGTCCCTGAACTGGGCGAATCCGTCGGCGGGGTGTCTTGCGGTAAAGAACGGGAAAAGACGTTTAGTTTCCCAGCCGTTATAGGCGCTGCCCTCCTTTGCGACCATTGCCCTTTTAAGCTTTATAAGCCCAAAGACTATGCCCGCCGTCAGCACAAGCACTACTAAAATAATCGCCGTGAAATGCTCGCGTATAAATATTTTTCGGTACTGTTCAAAGCTTTTTGAGTACTCGGTATTATTATACGCCTTTTTGAAATTTTCCATAGCGCCCTTGTAGTCGCCCTTAGCGTCAAGGCATTTGCCTATGCCGTAATACGCCGTCTCGTTATTGGTGTTGTATGCCAATATCTCATTGAATACCTCTTCAGCTCCGTTATAATCGCCAGATTCAAGCTTTATAACCCCGCTGCGGTAGGTTTTCATATATTCGGTAGGCTTAAAGGAATATACACAGGCGTTTTCCTTATCCAATACATACACTATTCCGTCCGCCGTTTCAAGCGCCGAGGGGTTGCCGAACATTCCGTCCTGCGTGCCGCTGCCTCCGAATGCGGTAAGCATCATTCCGTCCTGCTGGGAGTAGACAAACACTCTGCCCCTTGTTTCGTCCAAGAGGAACATAAAGCCCTCGCTGTCAACGTCTATGTCTATAAACTTGGTGGTGCCCGTTTCCACACGCTTGGTCGTGCTGTACTCTATATCCCCGAAGTCTATCGCACCGCCCTGATTAAGTATATCGCTTCCCGCAACATTAAGCTTTCTTACCATTCCCGAGGTAAGCTCGGTCGTGCTCTGATCCTTTGTGACGGTGTAGATAAACTCCCCGCCCGCCGTATCAAAGTTTGAAAAGTTTACCGAGGTGTACTGCAGCGACCCCTTAAGCTGTTTTTCCGACATAAAGCGTCTTAACAGGTACTTCTTTATTACGTCGGCTGTTTTGGTTACGGGGTTGCTCCCGTAAAAGGTGTTAAAGCTGCCGTCGGGCAGATAGACCATAGCGCCTATGTTCACGTCGTCCGCAAGGGCGTAAATTCTGCCATGCTCATCTGTTAAGACCTTTATAAAGTTGCAGGAAACGTCCTCCTCTAAAATCGAGGTCTCGGGCTTATAAAGCACCGTTTTAAGCTTTCCGTCAGCCGTAAGCACAAGCACCCTTTGATGCTGTGTGTCGGCTATGTATATTCCGCCCGATTTGTCGGCTGTAACGCCGCAGGCGTCGGTGAAATCGTAGCTCTCGCCCGATTCGTCGGTTATATTTTCCACTACGCGGACGGTTTTCCATTCCTTATTGAGAACTATAACGCGGGAATTTCCGCTGTCAAGCAGGTATATAA
>JBJEOD010000108.1:0-2945 GCA_051880535.1 Acutalibacteraceae bacterium
CCCACACTAAATTCCACCGCAATTTCCACTGTGGAATTTACTTTGGGAATTCACGTATAAAAATAAAATAGTTAAAAAAAGGTTACAAACGCACTAAAAGGTTGACATCGGAGGTTGTTTTTTGATAAAATAATATGAAATACTGTAATAATTTTTTGGAAGTGAAAATAATGGTCAGAAGTATGACCGGGTTCGGCAGGGCGAAAACCTCTGAAAACGGGCTTAACATAACGGTTGAGTTTAAATCGGTCAACCACAGATATTTTGAGTTTACCTCGCGACTGCCCAAAGGATATATGTTCCTTGACGAAAAGCTTAAAAGCTTTTGTCAGCAAAAAATCTCCCGCGGAAAGCTGGAGGCGGCGGTTATAATTGAGGACAACAGCGAGGGTGCGGCGATAGTCGAGGTCAATGCGGCGTATGCGGACGCGTATCTGGCGGCGATAAAGGCTATGTCGCAGAGGTATCATATTAAAAACGATGTTAAAATGTCGTCGCTTGTTTCCAACCCCGAGCTTTTTACGGTCAAAAGACAGGCTCTGCCCGAGGATACGGTTACGGCGGCGGTGCTTAAAACCGCCGAGGAAGCGATGGAAAGCTTTATTTCAATGCGCGAGGCAGAGGGCGAGCGGCTTAAAAAGGATGTTAAAGCCAGAACAGATTTTATTTTGGAAAGGGTGGCGTTTATAGAGGAGCGTTCTCCCGAAACCGTAAAGGCGTACCGCGATAAATTAGAGCAGAAAATTAAGGAGCTTATAGGTGATGTTCAGGTAGACGAGCAACGGCTTTTGACCGAGACCGCGATATTCGCCGACAAGGTGGCGGTTGCAGAGGAAACCGTAAGACTTAAAAGTCATATAAAGCAGTTTTGCAGTCTGCACGATTCAGATGAGCCGATAGGCAGAAAGCTTGATTTTATCGTTCAGGAAATGAACAGAGAAGCGAACACCATAGGCTCAAAGGCGCAGGATATTGAAATCGCCCACACGGTTGTTGACATAAAATCGGAGATAGAAAAAATCAGAGAGCAGATACAGAATATTGAATAAAGGACGCGGTGAATAAATGAAGCTTGTTAATATCGGATTCGGTAATATGGTGTCCGCAAGCCGTATGGTTGCGATAGTAAGCCCCGAATCGGCGCCGATAAAGCGCATAATTCAGGACGCTAAGGAACGCGGCACGTTGATTGACGCCACCCACGGCAGGCGCACAAGGGCGGTTATAATAACCGACAGCGACCACATAATTTTAACCTATCTCCAGTCGGAAACGGTTGCAAACCGTATGACCGAGGACGAGGACGCGATTGACGAGGAGGAGGAAGAAGATGAGTAAGGGCGGAGTATTTATAATTTCGGGTCCGTCGGGATCGGGAAAGGACACGGTTTTGTCGGAGGTGTTCAGGCACAAGCCCGATTTGCTGTTTTCAATTTCCTCAATTACCAGACCGATGCGTGCGGGCGAACGCGAGGGCGATAAATATAATTTCATAACTCGGGAAAAATTTGAATATATGATTGATAACGATATGCTGCTGGAGCATAATCTGTTTGTTAATAATTATTACGGTACCCCGCGCGAGCCTGTAGAAAGGGCTGTCGAGGAGGGCAAGGACATAATAATAGAGGTTGACGTAAACGGCGCGGCGCAGATAAGAGAAAAGCTGCCCGAGGCGGTGAGCATATTTATTATGCCGCCATCCTTTGAGGAGCTTAAAAGAAGACTTCGCGGCAGGGGGACCGAGTCCGAGGAGCTTATTGAAAAACGGCTTAACAGCGCGCTCGGCGAGATAAAACGCGCCGTTGAATACGATTATATAATTGTAAACGACAGTATTACGGCGGCAGCCGATAATATATTATCTGTGATTTTAAGCTCGAGCTTTAAAACCGACAGACAAAAAAACATTATTGATGAGGTGCTTTCAAAATGCTAAATCCCAATATCGGAAAACTTATTCAGAATTATGACAACAGATACCGCCTTGTAGTGGACATTGCCCACAACGCGCGGGAAATTTCACAGCATATGGAGGAAGCGGGCGAAATTTCGACCGAGAAGCCCGTGAGTATGGCGATTGATAAATTAGCGGGAGAGATTTCCGAGGAAAAGTAATATTCTTAATTGGGAGGAAGTAGAATGACGGGACCTGTGGCACAAGTAGCGCTTGACGGCGCGGCGTTTGCTTTTGACAGGCTTTACAGCTATATAATTCCTCCCGAGCTTCAAAGAGAAGCTGCCGCGGGTATGCGGGTTACGGTCCCCTTCGGAAAGGGAAACCTTAAAAGGCAGGGTATGATTTTCCGTATTGATTCGTCGGAGCTTAAGGGGCTTAAAGCGCTTCTGTCTTTAACGGACAAGACCCCCGTTTTAAGCGGGGAGATGCTTTTGCTTTGCGAGTATATGCGGGAAAATTATTTCTGCACCTACTACGAGGCGGTGCGCGCGGCTCTGCCTGCGGGGCTTAGCTTTAGATTAACAAGCTTTTATTCGGCGAATGAGGAGTTTTCCTCGCTTGCCCTGCTTGACGGTGACGAAAGGGAAATTTTCGAGTATCTTAAAACAAAGGGCGAAAAGGACTTAGACAGCCTTAAAAGAAAATTCGACGTAACGGGTGAGCTTTTAGACGCTCTTTGTGAAAAGCAGGCGCTTATTTTAAGCCGCGAGCCTAAACGTAAAATAAACGATGCTAATGAAAAATGGGTGCGTTTGGCTGTTTCATATGACGAGCTTGATAATATAAAGCTTACCAAAAGACAGCGGGAGGTTTGCGAGCTTGTAAGCGGTACCGATGGTATAAGCGTTAAAGAAATTAAATATTTCACGGGCGTTTCGCAGTCGGTAATCGATGGGCTAATAAGCCGCGAGCTGCTGCTCTGCTTTGAAAAGCGCGTTTTCAGAACTGACCGCAAAGGGCAGACGGCGCTTAAAAATGCAGAAAT
>JBJEOD010000109.1:0-2922 GCA_051880535.1 Acutalibacteraceae bacterium
CGCTCGTAAGGAATGTGATGACTGCTGGGCAAGGCTCTACTGCTCCGGCGGCTGTGCAGCCAATGCTTACCATGCTTCCGGCGACATTACAGGCGTTTACGACTACGGATGCAAGCTTTTCCGCAAGCGTATGGAATGTGCGATTATGTTACAGGTCGCAAAAGAGCTTGAAAAAGAGTAAAATGAAAACACCCATATTTGATTTTGTAAAAAAATACGCGGACAGCGAAACGCTGAGACTTCATATGCCCGGGCATAAGGGCAGGGGCGCTATGGGAATCGAAAGCCTTGATATTACCGAAATATCGGGCGCGGACGTGCTCTACAGCGCAAGCGGTATAATAAAGCAAAGCGAGGAAAACGCCGCCGCCCTTTTCGGGACGGAAAAAACCCTCTACTCCGCCGAGGGCTCGTCACTTGCGATACGCGCAATGCTGTATTTAATTAAGCTGTACGCCCTGTCCGCGGGGGCAAGACCGCTTGTGTTCGCGGCGCGCAACGCGCACAAGACCTTTGTGACGGCAAGCGCTCTGCTTGATATTGAGGTGGAATGGCTCTTACCCGAGGACGCAGGTACGGTTATTTCCTGCAATATTACCGCCGAATACCTCGATTCCCGACTTTCGGCGGCAAAGAAAAAGCCCGCCGCGGTCTATGTCACAAGCCCCGACTATTTAGGTAATATACTTAATATAGGGGAGCTTTCCCGCGTCTGCAAAAAGCACGGGGTTTTGCTTGCCGTTGATAACGCCCACGGCGCGTATTTAAGATTTCTGCCAGAGGACATTCACCCGATTTCTCTCGGGGCGGACATTTGCAGTGATTCCGCGCATAAAACCCTGCCTGTGCTGACGGGCGGCGCGTATCTGCATATTTCCAAAAATGCGCCAAAGCTGTTTTGTGAGCGGGCTGAGTCGGCTCTCTCGCTTTTTGCCTCCACAAGCCCGTCTTATTTGATACTGGCGTCGCTTGACAGGGCAAACCTTTACCTTGCCGATAATTACCGCTTAGAGCTATCGGAGTTTACGGCTTCGGTAACCGAGCTTAAAGAAAAGCTTAAGGAGCTGGGTTTCAACCTTATAGGCGGCGAGCCGTTAAAGCTTACGGTCGCGCCTAAAGGCTTTGGTTACACGGGATACGGGCTTGCCGAAATTCTTGAAAAGCAGAGTATCATATGCGAATTTGCCGACCCCGATTTTATTGTATTTATGCTTACCCCCGCAACGGGCAAGGAGGGGCTTGAACGGCTGTATACGGCGCTTTCGCGCATAAGCCGCAAACCGCCGATTGAGAGCTGTCCGCCCGCGCCGTCTCTTAAAGTCAGGAGACTGGCTCCGAAACAGGCGCTTTTGTTGCCCTGTAAAGAATTGCCCGTCGAAAAATGTATCGGAAAAATTGCCGCCGACATCTCGGTGAACTGCCCTCCCGCCGTACCTATTATTATATGCGGGGAGGAAATCGACCAAGACGCGGCGGAAAGCTTTAGATATTACGGCGTTTCAAAACTAAGGGTGTTAGAAGAATTATATATATAATATGTAGACGGACGGGCATTGCCCGTCCGTTTCCCCTTGCCTCCCAAGCCTTACGGGAGGGGGACCGCTTTAGCGGTGGAGGGATATAATCGGATTTTCCGAAAACCTAATATCCCCCAGTCACGGCTTCGCCGCGACAGCCGCTGACGGCGGCCGTCCCCTCTGTCACTTCGTGACATCTCCCCACACCGTGGGGAGTCACCCTTTAGGCAAGGGGGCCTTTTTTATGCAGTTATACAACGCAATAACCACGTTAACCACACTGTGTTTTAATCATTCAATTTCAATATTTTTAATTCCGTGTTCAAGGATAAGATTTATTAGTTCGTTCCGTGAATAATTACTTTCGGTGGCAACCTTATCTATTTCGGATAAAGTTGATTCCTTTATTCTCACAGAAATAAAACGATAACCATCGTCGCCGCGTTTTTTAATTTTTAAGGGTTCGGTTTCCATAATTACACCTCTCAGTAATAAAAGTATATATCAAAACACAACTTGAAATGTATATCAAAGTATGATACAATATAATATATTGATTTATATCAAAATATTTCGGGTGGTAATTATATGTTAGTTGTGAAACTAATCTGCAAGGAATGTTACAATAAAAAATACGGTGAGCCGCCTATCAGGTCATTGTCATACAAAATAACAGATGAGAAAATGGAGTGTGAGGATTGCGGCAAAAAAGACTACCTTATATATACTACAACACCGGTGAATCCAAAAAATTATAAGCTGAAGCTAAAATTAAAAAGCAGTGAAAAAAGCAAAAAACACAAGATGTTGTAACCTTCGCGGCGCTTCGACAACAAGTGAAAAATTTTTTAAAAAAAAGTAAAAAAAACAGTTGACAAAGGGGTAGGGATGTGGTATTATAATCAGGCGCTCTGAAAAAGAGTGCGGCAAACGAACCTTGAAAATTAAACAACGACGATAATAAGGACCCGACAATTCTTGAGAGAAATCGAGAGAAAAAGAGTACTTTAAGTACGAAGGACAAAGACAATACGTCAGTATTGCGAATGAGCAGAAAATGCTCTAAGATAGATTTGAACGCTTAGGCGTTTAGATATAATATTTTAGAGAGTTTGATCCTGGCTCAGGACGAACGCTGGCGGCGTGCCTAACACATGCAAGTCGAACGGAGTTAAACGTTGAATTGAAGATAGCTTGCTATAAGATTTTCTTGTTTAACTTAGTGGCGGACGGGTGAGTAACGCGTGAGCAACCTGCCTTACAGAGGGGGACAACAGTTGGAAACGACTGCTAATACCGCATAATGTGAGAGGGAGACATCTTCCTTTCACCAAAGGAGCAATCCGCTGTAAGATGGGCTCGCGTCCGATTAGATAGTTGGTGAGGTAACGGCTCACCAAGTCGA
>JBJEOD010000110.1:0-14697 GCA_051880535.1 Acutalibacteraceae bacterium
TTTTTCCTTACTGCCGTCGGGAAGACCCCATACCTGACCATCGCCCTCGGAAACCGCGGCAGCAGACATTGTTTCAGGATCATATACAATTTTGTCTTCCGGAACCTCAGTAGGTATATCGTATTTTAACGTAGCAGTTCCCAAATAAAAAGACGCATTCGGGCTGACCTCATAGTTAAAGCGGGTGATTTTTTTCAAATCAAATTTGTCAGGACCCGCCCAATACTGTGTAAAGGTACTGCCGTCTTCGGTAAACGGAACACGCAGTACTCCGTCAAAACCGGCGGGCAAGTATACCGTTCCGTTTTCAGTCAGCCTTTGCTTTTCACTGCCGTTTTCCGTAATAAGCGTTACGTTATTTCCTGCCTTTAAAATATAAGGCGTATTATCATTAATAAAGAAATACGGAGCGATTTTTATCATGTTCCCGCTGTCGTTTTTAATTTCAATATCCACTGCCTTCGCGTCACTGAAATCACTGAGTTCCGACGCAATTCTCGGCGAAATCGCCTTTCCGCCCGACGGCCCCGCGGTTACTTTTATAACCCACTTGCCGTCAAGCTGTACTTTTTCCTTACTGCCGTCGGGAAGACCCCATACCTGACCATCGCCCTCGGAAACCTCAGCAATAGTCATTGTTTCAGGATCATATACAATTTTGTCCTGCAAACTTCCCGACTCCTTCTGTGCGTCACTGCCGGCGAAAGCAGTAAAAAAGCAAAGGTTAATCACTATAATAACTGCTGCTGCTATTGCCGTTATCTTTTTTATTTTCATGATTTTACCTCTCAATCTGTATATCGCATATTTTATACTGTCTTGAATCCTTATCGGTGCCCTTAGGCTGATCTATAGGAAGCGCTATTCTGTCTTTTCCCGTATCGGGATCAATAAGAGAAATATATAACCCGTATTCCCCGCTGTTTTTGAATTCATCAGGCAGCTTTATTGTTGAAGTGAATTTATATTTCTGTCCTTTAATCAGCTTGGTCTGATCAAAGCCTTCATCAACAGCACTCCACACCTCATTGCCATCTTTATCCTTAAGGGTATATTTAATGGGGTACCGGCGGTAGCAAACCCCGAACGACGAATTAGTCCATGTCGAGACTATTTCAAACTCCTCGCCCACCTTGATATTCGCAGGAACCTCTACAGTAGTCGGCAGCAGGCGATAGCCTATCCGCTTTGCCGCGTCGGTCAGCTGCTTATTGTACTGAACGTACAATGCTTCGGCTATGCCGGGTCTGAAGGCAAACTGTATTGTGTTCGTATGCCACTGATAGAAGCAGTTCAGTGTAGCATCTATATCAAATTCTTCAGGTTTCCAACCATACCAGGTTTCTGCAGAAGTCGGGCTGTTCGGGAAGGATCGGTCTGATACATATTTCGTGAATCCGCTGAGATCATTTGCTCCGATGCCACAGCTCCTGAACATCAGATTATTTTCAATTGCCTTATCAAAAGCAATCTCCTTTAAATAGTCAGCCGACTCAGCGTCATTTGACAGCTTATACGGTATAGGTACGCAAAGGCGGGTTGTTTTATAATCCTTAAACGCGTCAAGATATATCTGAAGCAGCTCATTAAGGGTTTTTTGCTTTAATTCTCTGTCTCCGCCCCAGTCAAACGGGTTCCATTCCGCATCCCACTCACCGTACAGTCCGTATACGCATATATCCAATACATCCCATGTTTTATCAGGATACCTTGCGGCTATTGCTTCAAGATAATTTTTCACTTTTTCCTGATAAACCTTGTTATAATAAAGTGGGTGCTTTGTTATAACTTCGCCGCGCCATACCGAATCAAACACATCGGTTACTGTCTGATACGGAATGTTGTAATCGGTCCACAGCCATTCGGGAAGACCGGTGAAATTATATACGTCGCTCGCCTGAAGGAAGAATACCATTTCTATTGAAACATCGGCTTCCTTGCATTTTTTAGTTGCAGCGTCAATTTTTTCCCAATTGAATTTTCCTTCTTCAGGTTCTATCTGCTCCCACGGAACCATTATGTAAATACTGTCAAATCCCACCGGGATATCATAGACAAGAACCTCGTCAAGCATAAAGCAAGACTGCAAGCCCATCTGAGGATTTTTTAAAAGCTTATCATTATCCTTGAATTTAACCACCTGTATTTCCTCCTTTGTTGATGTTTTTTCCGCCGGCTTATTTCCGCCGCAACCGGCAAGCAAGCTCAAAATAAGCAGGCATATAAATATACGCACTCCTTTTTTCATGAAAATTCCTCCTTAATCATTTATATTTATCCGGTAATACCGGTTCTTTCCACGCCTTCTATAAATTTTTTCTGTACAACTATATATAATATAAGCACAGGTATTATCAATATAAAACATCCGCTCTGCAATCTTGTTACCAGTTCAAACGGATCAAAAATCTCAACACCTATCGATTTCAAGCTCATCTTTAAGGTTGCAAGAGATGTTGCCAATGTTTTGACTCCGCTCATATACATTGTACCGTAATAATAGTCGTTCCAATGCCACACCACTGAAAAAATGAATATAGTCAGCATAGAAGTGGTTGAGAGCGGCAGCATTATTCTCGCAAACGTACCGAAAACGCCGCATCCGTCAAGTTTTGCGGCTTCTTCGAGTTCTATAGGCAAGCCTTTGAAAAACTGTCTGAAAACAAAAATGAAAAGTCCTGATTTAATTCCCATTCCTAAAGCGGCAGGCAGGAAATAAACACCCATAGTATTCAGCAAATTTACTTTAAACAGTCCGAAAACCGAAAAATTCTTGAAAATAAGATATGTTGGCACCGCCAGTGTCTGCGCGGGGACTATAATGCTGAAAAGAACTATGAAAAAAAGAATTTTACATTCCTTCAGTTTGAACCGTGCCAGCGCATAACCCGTAATCGCGGTTGAAGCAACCTGAAGAATTGCCGATCCGATTGCAATAATTACAGAATTGAAAAAAGTACCGGGCATATCCATAACTTTAGCGACTTCCCTGAAATTCTGAAGCGTAAAAGATTTCGGCACCCATATCACACTCGGGTCGGACATTTGCTCAACCGGCCGAAAAGCAACACTTAACATATAAAGTATCGGATAGAGCAATACAAATCCGAGTCCCACAAAAAGCATCGCACGGAAAAAGGACCAAAGTACAGCAGGTGCTTTTTTGATTTTCTTTCTATACCCAACATTATTTTTCATAATCATGACCTTTCCTAACCTGCCATATAGAAAACTCTTTTCTTAAGCACCAAAAATACCAAACCTATAATTAAAAACACACAAATGAAGTATATCCATGCCAATGCCGAGCTGTAACCGTATCTCATCTGCGAAAAAGCCGTGTCATTTATTGTTTGAAGAACAGGGTTTGCATAATCGCTGAAAGAATCGACTATTGTGTAAACAATATTAACCAGAATCATCGGCGAAACCAGCGGAAAAGTGATGAGCCAAAAAGTCTCCCATGCGGTAGAACCTTCTACCTGGGCAACTTCATAACACGTTCTGGGTACTGATTGCAGAATTGACAAAAAGAGCAATATCTGCACTCCGGTCTTCCAAAGCGTATCAAAAATGCGGCCGATAACATTCATGCAGATTTCGATTATATCCTCATTGAGATTTGCTGCACGCAGAACCCCCTCTATCCCCGTTCCTTGAAAAATAAAGGAAGCATCGGCTGACCCCTGTTTCAATATTGTCTGTGCAAAAACATCTTCTTTCAAAATTGTTATGATAATTCCCGAAGATATGATTACCGGTAAAAACATTATTGCACGCGCAACTGTTCTTCCTTTAAAATTCTGATTCAGAATAATAGCAATAAACAGGCTGAAAATAACAATTATCGGAACTTCATAAAGCATATTCTGCAAAGAAGTAGCAAGTATTTTCAAATAATCCGGGTCTTTTGTGAATGCAAAGAGGTAGTTTTCAAAAAATACGAACTCAGAAGCAAAACCTTTGCTCGATATCTTTATTTCTTCAAAAGAAAAAATAAGAGATTGTATAAGAGGTATCACAAAAAACACCGTAGCCCCTATTACAAACGGCAGCAAAAACAGTCGGCTTATTATTTTCTGGGTATTTATCTTTTTCACTTGCCTGACCTACCTTACTAAGCTATAATCTCGCGGCTTGACCGTCACACCGTCCGCTGTCATCATATTATCAGAAAAATTCACATAAACTTTTGTTCCGTCAGCGTAATCTGTTCTGGTAACTCCATTCTCATAGTGAATAAAATTTGTTATCTTTCTGTCGGAAATTTCTTTAAGGGCATCAAACTGACTTTTTATTACGTCCTGCCAATCCTCGTATCCAGCACCGTACATATCCGAAAGAACAGTATCTTTTATTTTACTGTTTTCTTCATATATAAGGGTATATCCGATTGATGACCCTGTCTGCATAGCCTTTAAAAAAGCCGTTTCGGTATCCCCCTCAAGGTTTATCGGAGGAGTACAGTAATCAATCGCATTTCCTATAACCATCTGATAAAAAGGCACATCATAATCGGTAACACTGAAGTCAGAGCTGCTCTGAGGTGCGGCGGTTATACGGTCGGCATAACCGAGAGCATAGGCATTTGCAGAAGCAACAGTCATATTTTTATTATCTATCGCCTTAAAAACCTTATCGATTTTACCTGCCGCTTCATTTCTGAAACAAGACTTTCCCTTTGAAAAATCCGAATATATTAAATTCCCGAGAGCCCCTACCGCAATGCCGCCAATCTTATCTTCGTTCTTCTTGTATTCCTTTAACGCCTTATCAAATTTATCGTATCTGAGAAGACTCCAAGACAGTTCTGATGAAGTGTCGTTTTTTGATGTTGCAAGATCAAGCGAATAAAATTTGAGCGGTATTGAACCCATACTTTTAATACAGTCAAAACGCTTACTGTAACCGAATTTACTTTTATATATCTTCTGAAACTCTACATTACCATAAAGTCTGATGTTGTTTTCTTCCGTAAAAGCTTCAAGTGCTTCATATCCCTTACTGCCGCCTAATTTACTATCAGCATCAAGTGAGAAATTCAGTTTACTGTATATCCCGTTTTTCATCCAACCGCTTAAGGTTACGGAAATATTATCAATGCCGTCCTCCGTAAAATCCGATAAAATTTCTTTCGCTTGTGAATATGTGGTCAGCGGTATGTATTTATAATACGGAATACCAAGAAATGACGCTTTTTTCTCAACACCGCCTATAAGCTCAACAGAAAGCCCGGGGGATTTGTTGTCTCCGCCTTCCGACAGTCCGAGAACCTCGCTGTATTTTTCAGCCATTTCCACATAACCGCCGTTATATATCGGATAATATGAGACGCAGAAATCGGTACTGTCATTTTTTTCTGCACTTACGGTAACGACGGTTTTTGGAGAAAAGGATTCACCGCCCAATACTATTGTATCGCTTTTCCGATAATAGAACTGTGTATATACATGATTGAAATAAGGACTTTCCATACTCCCGGCAACCTGTGCCAAAATATCGGCGTCATAGCCGCCCTCTTCTATAACAGCAAGTAAAGCATCGTTGTTTTTCTTAATGCCGAAAACCGGCAGATGAATCATCTGCAAAACCGTTTTTTCATATGTGCGCGTCAGCGCCTGATCCCAACCGTAAATCGGTTCTTCATACTGATAATAATTACCCTTGCCGTTGTTGAAATTTATAACGGCACCGCAGCCGTCAGGTATCAACATATACCCATCGTCATTTTCACTGCCTGCCGCGAAAAAAGGCAGCAAGCCAATGCGTATTATCTTCGCACTGCCTTTTTCCGTAATTTTATCAGTCAGTATTTTAGCAGAAATCCTGTCATCATGAAGAGTAATTTTAATCGGAATTACAAAATCAGTCTCTTTTTCCGGAAAAGTATATGTGAGTGTTACACCGTCGGATTCATTTTTAATTGTAAGTCCGTCTTTTGAAACGCTGCCCACATAACTGTTCGCTTTTGAAATCTGTTGGTTTTCATTGAAATACTCCACCAAAAGCATGCTTTTAGCTTCCATTACCGGAAGACCGCTCAATTCTTCACCGATATTCGGATTTGAAGTATAAACGCTCCCGCTTTTTTTGCACTTTACGGTAATAAATCCTTCATCAGTTACCGATAAAGAAAAATTTTCGTTTTCAGGAAACCCCAGTGCATCAACAGGTAAGAAGGCTCCCGATAGCGCCGTCAACATAATTACGGCACATAAAAAAGCCACGAATGCTTTTTTCTTCACAGTAACATCACCCTTCTTTTTCTATATTCTGAATGAAATTTCATTATAGATGCTTAAAACAAAAATATACAGTTGTTGGAACAAGCTGAATACCAAAACCGCCAAAAACACAATTATAGCTATTCCGAAAATTGAAAGAGCTATTGAAGCTAACGTTTTCATAAACGTATACTGCTGCACGGTTTTGACCGAAAGAAATATAAGATAGTAAAACCACACCATCTTCACTATGTTAAGCCCTACAAAAAACGTTACTTCGTCTGCGGATAAAACATAGCTAAGCAAAGTAGTTATAATATTGAAAATGATCAGCGGCAACAGAGAATAGGAAATTGCTATAAATATTTCCTTAAGCGTTCCTTCCCCTTGCATCAGGGTGCAAAAGCACCAGTTTGCAACTGCAAACAAAACGGCAGGCAGCGCAGTCACTAATAAAATAATGAAAATATTTATATCGCCTTTCCCGCCCTCAGCAAAAGAAAGAGAGGTAAACTGTTTCACAAAGATTTCGGAAATAAAATAAACCACCACCGTTAACAGCGCTACTTTTACCGAACCCGTCTTTTTCTGTTTTAATCGGTTCAGAAATTGAAATGGATGAAAAAGCATGAAAAACGGTGCTTTAAGCTCCTCTCTCATTTACAGACCTCCTCTTTCTTTTTCTGAATATCCTGACGGTCATATAAACCGCCGCTATAATTATAATAACCACAAGAACAATTACCGCAAAATGTTCCCGTATAATAGCATTTCTATACGCTGTGAATGCTTCGGCGTAACCCTCGCTGTCGTCGCACAAAGAATAGTTCTTCATCGCACCGCGGTAATTTCCCAATTTATATTCCGCCTTACCCATTCCTTTATAGACAAGCTCAAAGTTTGAATTTCTTTTCAGAACTTCCTGCCAGTATTCTTTAGACTCCTCATACAAACCGTCATTATAATAATTTACAGCTGTATCAAGCATTTTTCCGTATTCGGATTTTGTAAAAACGGTAATATCATTTCTGGTACCGTCTAAAACAAGTATGTAATCTTTGAAGCTTTCAATTGCCGTAGGCAGTGAAAAAGAGCCGTCCTGTGTGCCTATACAGCCGAACACCCCCAGAAGATTCCCTTCGCTGCTGTACCTGAATACTCTTCCCCGCGTCATATCAAGACAGTTTATATTTGCATCTTCATCAACATTGATATCCACGAACACAGTATTCACAGATGCATTATTCACAGTTTCATAACCGTAATCCCCGAATTTCAATGCCCCCTGATTCGCCTTAGAAAGCACGTCTACCCCCAACGGATTAAGCTGCTTTATCTGACCATCCTGACTTTTATCACAGGCGAACACAAAGTCCTCTTTGTCAATAAATATATTTGCATAACCTATCGGAACATAACGCTGACCCGCATTTATCTGGTCTTTTGAAAGTATTTTGCGCCACATACGTTCAATAGCAAGCTGCACCGTCATTTCAACTCTGTTGCCGCCGTAAAAGCTTAAAAATGTGCCTTCCTTATCGAAACTCATCAGACCTTGAAATACATCCTTTGCAAGCACAAAAACCGTTCCTGCGCTGTCAACCACAATTTTCTTGGGTGTAAACACAAAATCCTCGTCAAACAGCTCGCTTTGCGGATTCTGAATAATACCTATCAGACTGCTGTCAGAGCCGGCTATAACTATCCTGTGATTCTCGGTATCAGCAATATACATTTTTTCATTTTCATCAACGTATATCCCCTCCGGCTTATTGAGAGTTTCAGAAGAAAAACTATCAAAAACTTTTACAAGATTAAAATCACTGTCCATCTTTACAATGCGGTTGTTGCCGGTATCCAATACATAAATATTGTTTTTTTCATCAATAAATATATCCTGCGGATTTAAGAAAGCTCCCGTCTGCAAAGAAGCACCGCTTATTATCTTTTGAAAATTATAAATATTGGGCGACGGTACGGCATTATTTTCACTGTCATATATATATCCGCGATATACATCATGCGCATATGCCTCAAAATTTGAAAAAATGAAAAACATTAAAATAAACAATATTATTTTTATTTTTTTCAAATATATCCGCTCCTTTTCTGACCAATACTGCATTTGCTTCAGCTTCTACTCTTTCAGACCTGCGAAAGCCATTGTTTCCACAATTTTGTTCTGTGCAAGAATGAATATTAAAATAGGCGGAAGAATAAGTATAAGAGAAGCCGCCATTCCCTCGCCTATCCTCGCTATTCCGGCACTTGCTATCTGGCTTAAAGCCGCCGGCAAGGTTTTTAGCTGTTCACTGTAGACAAGCGACATTCCGTTGTTTGCCCAAACCGACTGAAAACAAAATATTGTCAACGTAAGCCATGCCGGTTTTACATTTGGCATTATTATCTTTAAAAATATTCTGTATTCCGACGCACCGTCTATCTGCGCCGCCTCGATAATGCTGTCAGGTATCATTGAGGCTATGAACTGTGTCATAAGAAAAACACCGAGCGTACTGCCGATAGCCGGCACTATTATAGCGGCATATGTATTCAGCCATCTTAACTGCGTAAGAATGATATACTGCGGCAAAGCTGTAACCGCACCCGTAAACATCAGGGTCGCCACAGTAATACCCGTGAGCATATTTCTGCCCGGGAAAGGATGCTTTGCAAGCGGGTATGCCGCCGCGGATGAAAGCATAACATTTCCGAAAGTTGCCGTAACACTTATAAAGACACTGTTGAAAATATATCTCGACAGCGGAACCCACATCGATGAAGCTGATAAAAACAGCTTCACAAAGTTATCTGTGGTAGGCCTTTTAACAAAAAAGCGGGGCGGAAAGACAAACAGCTCATTAAAAGGCTTGAAAGCCGAGACAACGGTATAAACCAAAGGCAGCATCATAAAGACACCCAGTACGAGCAGTAAAACCCATACCGCTATATTTCCGGAAAGCGACCTCGTATAGCGCTTTGAAAAATACGATGACATATATTAACCCTTCTGTTCCTTGTTTCTCTTGATCAACCTATTTTGCCGAGCAGTTTTACCGATAGCTTCTGCGTTATAAACATCGCCGCAAAAAGCACTGTAGCCATCGCTGACGCATAGCCCATTTCGTAACGGATTGTACCGTAATCAATTATATGTGTAAGCACCGTTTCGGCGGCATAATTGGTACTTGGAAATCCCGCAAGGGAAATTGAAATCTGACCGACACTGAAAGCACCTACTATCTGCATTACCGCACCGAAAGTCAGCTGTGAAACCATTGACGGAAGAGTAATATACCACAGCTCGTAAAAACGGTTCGGTATACCGTCTATGACACCTGCCTCATACATGCTGTGATCTATTCCCTGGAGTCCGGCAATAAATGCAAGAAATCCGGTTCCGAGAGACATCCACAACTGCACAATTATAAGCACAAACATTATATAATCAGGGTCTGTCAGCCACGCGATAGGCTCATTTATTATCCCGATTTTCATCAGAACACTGTTTATATATCCATAGGAATCACTGCTGAATAAGAAACTCCAGACCACATAAACGGCCGAACACATTGAAGGTGCATAAAAAATTACCGTAAAGAAATTTTTAAGACCTTTGTTTAGGTCGTTGATAAGCCACGCCAGCATAAGACAAAGAAAATAACTTATCGGTCCTGTCACAAAAGCGAAAACAAGCGTATTGTTTACCGCTTTTATCATAATTTTATCATCCAATATTAAACGCACATAATTTGTGAAGCCAACAAAACGAGGAGTTTGCAGCATATTATAATCGGTAAAGCTTAATGCTATCGAAATAACAACCGGAAGCACTGTAAAAACAAAGCATATCAGAAAGAACGGTGTTATCAGAGCATAGCTGTGCCTGTATTTCTTTATTCTGCTTAGCAAGCCGGCCTTATCAGCATTATTCATAGTAACACCTTTCTTTAATCAAGATTGAATTCCTGACGTTTTCTGGTTATCTCATTATTAATATCCAGATTCCATGTATAAAGCTGGTCTCTGGGGTTTTTGCCCTCAAGCACAACACCTTTAAAAGCATTATCTACGTTTCTTGAAAGATAATAGCCGCCCGGAATTTCAGGAATCTCACGAACATAGCTCCACTGTTCCATAATGAGGTCGCTTTCATGTTTTGACCAATTCATATTGTTAAAAGCTTTCAGATTTGCGGGATTATAACGCGCCGCCGCTCCCATATTAAGTTCCAGCGATAAGCCGTACTGTGTCTGGGTTTCTGCATCCGACCACCATTTTAAAAACTCAAAAGCCGCCTTTTTGTTATCGGAATTTGAAAGCATAATCGATGCGGTTCCGGCACTGCCCTGTGCTCTGTCAATACTTCCGTCCTCTTTTTTCACTCCCGGTATAAGCGCCATATCCCACAGATTTGCAATTTCCGGGGCTCCGGTATCAAGCAGATTGTACATTGTATACAGCTGAATTCCCAGCGGCATTTCGCCGGTTCTGAAACGGTTGTAAAAATCATAATAAAGAGGAAAATCGTATTTTGTATAAAAGGATGTCCATTGCTTGAAGGCATCAAGAGCATTCGGAGTATCAAGCATTGTTTTTTTCAGATCTTCTGCAAAATAGCTGCCCTGATTCTGATAAAGCAGCGCCGTGTAAATATTCTGCGAACCCGTACTGGCAGATACCAGCGAGTAAGCGTCCATATTTGTATACGGCAGACCTATATTCATACTGCTGCGCTGAATGATCGGTATAATTTTATAAAAGTCCTCCCAAGTCTGCGGAGGTTCAATATTCAGTTGTTCAAAAATATCCTTGCGATAGAACATTACAAAAAAGTTCTCGGTTTCAGGTATCGCATAACATCCGTCCTCAAAGCAATATGGGACAAATGCGTCCTCACGGTAATTTTTTGTAATATCTTCAAAGCCGTCAAATCCGCTTAAATCCTCAACCGCTCCGCGTATGGCAAGGTTTATGGGTTCACTGCGACCGACGCTTAAAACAACATCGGGCGGATTTGTAGCCAGAGTCGCCTGAACAAGCGTACCCTGAACCAAATTGAGATCAACGGCAATACCGGTCTGCGGAGTAAAGCTTTCTGTTATGAGCTTTCTCAATATCTGCGCCTGATCTCTGCCCGAACCTATCCATACCGTTATCTTCTCTTTCGCTTCATCTGTTGTTCCGATGTTATTGTAATCCTTAAGGAAAGATCCGAAAAATGCTTTTACTTCAAAAATAAGCTTATCAAAAAAGCTATCCTTTTCTTTTTCAAGCCTTTTTTCAGGTGATTTAAGATAAATATAGTCTATCTGAAGTGGCTGATTGCCTATATTAAGAACCCATGCGCCTAAGGAAGAAAGATTATCACTGAAATCCGTAAGACGCTCCGGTATTGTTTCAGGATTTTTTATAAAGCTTTCGACCTGGTGCTTTATTTCCATAAGCAGTACGGCGTCCGCACCTTCATATCCCGTCATATCTTTAATTCTCTGTTGTGCGTCACCTAAAAGCCCGCTGATCTTTTCAAGATTGGGTATCAGGTTCTTAATGGTTTTGTCTAGACGGTAATCATTAAGCAAATCCGGAGATGTGGAGGTGACCATAATAATACTGCGGTATGTTTCATTAAGCAGCTTCAATGCATCGGTTACTGTATCCAAAGGCTGCTCCATATTTCCCATTGTAACTTCGAGCTTTATGGTATGCAGTCCTTCGCTCAAATAAAATAAATAAGGCTCATCATCGCCTATTTCCGCGCGTTTCCAGCTTATATCGTAATCAAATTCAACTCGGTTCAGCTCATCGAACAAAACCTCGCCGTCTATGTATATCCTGCGCGATGTGAAAAGTCCCGTCAAAAAATTCTGTGCGTATCTTAGGCCGATATTGTAAAGCCCCGCCTGTTTAATATCAACCTGATAAGTCACAAACTGCTTGAGCTGCTGGTAAGATGTCCCGCCTATCGTATTGAGTCTTACAACCACCGGATCAGTGGGTACTGTAGCAGGGCTTGTGCGGTCTTGCTTTGCAACAATCATGGAATCCGATTTTTCGTACGGCGCTTCCGCCTGAATCATTATTGTATCGCCGCTGTAAACAGGCTTGTCTTTAACCGAAGCATAATAGTCACTGTATTCAACGGCATGCTTCGGTTTTGATATTTTAAGCTCGCTTACCGCGAAATCGCCTTTAACACTGTATATTTCAATCAGATTAGCCCCTTGCTCAAGACGAAAAGCCATATCGCCGTCTTTTCTGAAAGTATCATAGCACCAGACTTTTTTAATCTCGGAGCTTCTGCCTATTTCATCACCGTTGCTGTCTTTGGTTATTTCTCCTTTTTCCTCCCATATACGCTTAAAAAAGAACGTTTCATCATTTCCGAGAGCTTGCTTTCCGTTAATTTCCAGACCCACTTCCAGATCCGTGACACCTTCATCTGCAAAATATTCGATTCCTATTATATAATCGCCGCTCTCCTGTACGTTTACATTCCATTTGACAGAAGATTCCCCGCCTTTAAGCAGCACCGCATTTGCTTTGCCCTCATATGAGACTGAATTTCCCGATGCTGTAACGGGGGCAGATATCGTAAAAGGCTCAACATCAGCTTTTACGGGCAAAAGTCCCGCAGATGTTACAGAAAAACAAATTACAATACAAAGCCATAATTTAAATTTATTTTTCATTACAAGCCCTCCAGCCGAATTTAATCATTTAAAGTTTCGTTGAAATTTATTCTGTTGTCATCGAAGACTTCTATTTCTTCATTAACTATAGAATCTTTGTACTCGCTGGGACTTATCCCCAACTGTTTTTTAAAGGCAAGGTAAAAATTCTGCCGGCTGTTAAAGCCCACCTCAAAGGCAATATCCACTATCGACATATCACTGACTTTAAGCAAATTCGCAGCGTCTCTTATACGAAGCTCGAGAATATATTCCGTAATCGTCTTACCGGTATTTTGTTTAAACAGCTTTTGCAGATAGGTTTTATTGACCTTTAATACTTTGGCTATCTCCGATACCGGTATAGCTCCGTATTTATAATTATTGTTTATATATACTACCGCCTGATTGGCGTAATAAGCGCCGTAAGATAATTTCTGCTTATTGCTTACGGCACATTTCAGAACAGCTATAAATAAATCCGCTATTGCAAGCTGGAGCTGTATGTCAATCGTCTGTCTGTCAAGCAAGCTTTGTATATCGTTTTTTTCAGTTTCCACATTATGAATTTTCTTTATGATATCCAGCACGTTATCACGGTCCTGCGATACAACATAACCGAATTTATCCATATAAAAATCTCTCATCTGGTTGTTTGCACGCATAAACGACAGAATATCTATCGGGCACTGAGTTTTGTGTGACGGTCTTACCTCAACATTATATATCCGGCATTCTTCATCAATAACAAGCTTATGCGGCAGATCCATATCTATAAAAATAAACTCATTTTTACTGAGTATTACCTTTTCCCGTCTGTCTTTCCTCCACTCATCAAGTAAATATATTACACATTTTCCGGAAACCACATACATTATCTCATAAGTAGAGTGCTTGTTAAATGCCGTATGAAAGCCTTTTTCAAAAGTCCGTTTATAATACGCCATCAAATCCATGTAATTACCGTCCCAGTGGTTTGAACGCGAGTAATTAAGCATATATCCGCTCCTTATAAAAAAAGAAATCTACACATTAAAATAAAATTAAATTATAAAATCAGGTTCGTAAGCAAATTGAAACGGCCATGGTCAAGTAAGGATAATTAAGTGACGGCGGTTAACAAAAGGATGCGGGCGGTTAATTCCGCCCGCCGATTCAAGATATTAAGAGGCAAGCATTTTTTTAAGTACAACAAGACTGCGGATATCAACCGTTCCACGGCTGTCTGCTGCCTGCATATAAGGTCCTTCAAGCATTTTTACTCCCAGCAAATGCTGCTTAAGCAAAACCAAATCCCCTGTATTTACAGCACCGTCTCCGTTTAAATCACCGTTTTTAATATATGTGAAATTGTACTCCTCACAAAGCAGTCCGTCTTCCTTGAAAAAGCTCACATAGTAATTTCCTGTCGCATCAATCGTTCCGTTTTCAAACTGTTCTTCATAATTTATGAAGAGACTGCCGTTTTCAAAGCTGTAAGATACCTTGTCATCTTTATAGGTCTTTCCGTTTTCAATACCGTTTACAAAAGGTGCATTTGACAGATAAGCATCACCAACCAATATGTCAACCGTGCCGCTTACCTCTATACACACTCTTGAAACATTTGAAACATCAAATACCTGCTCTGCACTGCCCCAGTAGTATTCATAATCATTTTCCACATCGCAAACAGGAAGAACCAGCTTACCGTCAAAGCCTCCCGGTATCGATGCAAAATATATTTCATTAATCTCAGTCGGTGCAATCGCTGTTCTTCCGTTTTGGTCGGAAAGATAAAAACTGATATTTTGCGCAGGACG
>JBJEOD010000111.1:0-2881 GCA_051880535.1 Acutalibacteraceae bacterium
AAAGTGACAGGACTGAATCTTTTGAATCAGTATCACACTGATTATGCAATTATATTTGTTGCACAGAAAGATTGGCAAAAACAGCACCGTTCCTGCCCAAGGAAAGTCAGACATCAAAAATGCTCTTTTGATACACTTATTGCGGGAGGTGAAACAGATGAATATGCTGAAACAGTTGAACGCAGCCATCCAATATATTGAGTCGAATTTGTGCGCGGAAATTGACCTGAATATAGTAGCCGGAATTGCATGTGTTACCGCAGACAGCTTCATTCGATTTTTTAGTTATATGACCGGTATGACGCTGAATGAGTATATAAGACGCAGACGTCTAACTCTCGCGGCACAGGATATACAGCACAGCAATGTACCGATAATTGACATTGCTATGAAATATGGGTATGACAGTGCTACGGCATTCTCAAGAGCCTTTGCGAAACAGCACGGTATCACACCGTCTGCCTATCGAAAAAACGGCGGTTCCCTTAAAGTATATCCACCTGCTTCCTTTCACATTATTATCAAAGGGGCAAAGAAAATGGATTTTAGAATTATTGAGTTAGAAGAAACAGAGATTTTTGGAATTTCAAAACCGTATGATGGCGAGGGTTATAAAGACCGTGAAGAATTACGGCATAGAATGTGGGCGGACAGATTAGACAATATACCCGAACAACTTTGCGAAGGCAAATTTAACCAACCTGAAAATACTGCTTTGGATGGTGTTTGGTTCGGAGTATGGCAGGACGGCAGATATATGATTGCCCGAAAAAGAGATGATGTAAAAACAACACAGCTGGAAAGAAAAATCATTCCTGCCGGAACCTATGCCGCATTTACATCGGAACGAGGCGGTTTAGCCGGTGTGGAAATTCCAAAATTGTTTGAACTCATATTTGACTCTTGGTTACCTGCATCCGAATACAAACTAAGAGATGATATAATTATTGAAGTTTTGCATTTATGGACAAGGCGTGAATTAAGGCAACAAAACAGATATTATGAGGTGTGGATTCCTGTTGATAAGAAGTGATTTTCTGCCGCCTGTGAAATGCTGGCGGCATAAATTCTATCAGCCGACTCAACCTGTGGTTGCGCACAGGTAAACGATTGTGTTATACACATTTGAACTATGATGATGTATACTATAATCAGAAAGCGCTTTTAAATAAATATTTGGAGTGAATACTATGTTAAAGATTGGTGAAAAAATAAAGGAACTCAGAAAAGCACAGGATGTAACCCAGGAGAAGCTTGCTGATTATCTTAATATCTCATACCAAGCGGTTAGCAAATGGGAGAATGGTTTGGCTCTGCCTGATATAACATTATTGCCACAGTTGGCAAACTTTTTCGGCGTTACGGCAGATGAACTCTTAGGGGTAACTAAACCCGAACAATCGCAGGAATTGACACAATATGAAAAGCAATACTTTAAATTTGGCCGCGAAGGCAAAGTCTTAGAAAAAATAGAACTATGCCGCGAAGTTTTAACGAAATTTCCACGAAATTATCAATGGATGATAAACCTTGCTTATGCATTGGTTTCTTACGGTGCAACAAGAGAGCAACAGGAATATAGAAAAGAACACAAGTTTATAGAAGAAGCAATATCCTTATGTGAAAGAATTTTAGAAGACTGTACGGTTGATAGTATAAGACACAGCGCTATACAAATACTTTGCTATAATTATCCCGATATAGGCAAAAAAGAACACGCAATTAAACTGGCAGAAAGTATGCCTGATATGCTTCTTTCCCGGGAATCACTGCTTAGCAGAATTTATAAAGGTGAAGATTGCTTAAAACAAAATCAGCAAAATTTAGCAAATATGATTGATTGGTGTGCCGGGATTATTTACGAAATGGCTTGTCGCACTGATTTAAAGCAAGGGCTTAGTAATGATGAAAGAATACATTTGCTCAATACGGCAATTAAATTGTATCAAATTATCTATGAAAAAGATGAGAATAATTCCATATATAACTGTAGTCTTTCCCATTATTATTTAATGATCTCAAAGCTTTATTGCGATAAAAACGAATACGATAAAGCAATGAATAATCTATTGATTTCAGAAAATTGTGCTAAAATTTACGATGACAATTTGAATTTAGGAGAGCAAAAATACAAATCGTTGTTTTTGAATCGTTTAACATGGAATCCTCAAAAAATAGTTACAAACTCCGATGAAACATTACGCAAGGAATTATTATTAAATCTAAATGATAATTGTTTTGAGGGATTAAGGGATAACGCAGAGTTTATCGCATTAAAAGAAAGATTGGGAAATATTTTATAAAACTACCTAACCAACCTCAACTTTCGCCGACTATATAGGTGTAACAATCATGATTGAAGCAAGGGTGCAAGATGAAAACAAACGAAACACTAAAACTTATCGGAGACAAAGAGTTTCTCGATAAAATCTATCAATTCTCATACCGGAGATGTAACACCTCATACGAAGCGGAGGATTTATGCTCGGATATAATTCTCGCCGTAATCTCTGCCGTACATAGCAAAGAAAGTATAGAAAATTTCTATGCTTTTGTTTGGACTATCGCACGGAGAGTCTATGCAGATTATTCTGAAAAGAGAAATCAGACCCGGCAAACGGTAAGCATTGAAAACGGAGATTTGCTGTTAGCATCTAAAGAAAATGAAATTGATTTATTTTTAGAGGAATCTAACCAGCAGGAATATTTAAGAAAAATCTTTGCCGAGATTTCTTTTTTATCCAAAGCATACCGAGAGGTTATGGTGCTGTACTACATTGATGAAATGAAGGTTAAGGATATAGCCTTGAAACTCCGCATCAGTGAAACGACGGTAAAACAGCGTTTGTTTTCTGCACGAAACGAAATCAGAAAAGAGGTT
>JBJEOD010000112.1:0-2870 GCA_051880535.1 Acutalibacteraceae bacterium
TCATATTTCCTCCGCGTATAAAAACAGCGTCCGAACCAAAAGAACGAACGCTGTTAAATAATATCTTATTCCAATTATAATTGCTTATTCAACTTAAATACTATTTAAAATCAAGCTGAATTTCTTCGCAAAGCTCTTTAAAGGAAGAATATCGCTTAAACTTTTCCGGATTGTTATCAAACCTCTTTAATTCCTTTATAGCGGCAACTGTATTCTTATTATACTTCTCATCTTCATCATACATAATAATCACCATTTCTTTTCAAGACGCAAACATTAACTACGCTTTATGCTTGCTAATCCGTCATTGATTTTAAGAATGTTTCTGCTTGTTACCAACTGCTTTATATTATGATTATAGCATGATGTTTCATCGACGTCAATATCATATGCGTTGCCTTAAAAGCTCCTTCAATTCCCGTCTGTCGGTGGTTATGAGGCTTTTTTCAAGCTCGCTGCATTTAAAATCCACCGTGATATTATTATTGTTTGTACTTATAAGCCCGCTGCCGCGTTCAAAGTGTGTAATCTCGGTAATTTCAGCCTCGGAAAGCTTTAAAACATCCTTAACCCGCTGAGCCTCGTCCTCCTCAAGATTAAGAATGATTTTTGTCTTGCAGTTGTTAATTATGCCCTTTCCGTATTTTCCGTTTTCCAAAGCGAAGAAATCGTTAAGATCCTGCGTCGCACAAACGGCTGAACCGCCGTAGCCTCTGATAATTTTAAATATTTCCAGAACAAATTCCGCGGCGGTTCTGTTTCCCGTGCCGCCTATAAGCTGCCAGCATTCGTCAATAAAAATTGCCTTTTCCTCGGTTCTGTTTTCCTTTGCCTTATCCCAAACATAATCGAGCGCGACGAACATTCCCACAGGCAGTAAATCGCCTGAAAGCTCTGAAATATCAAAGACGGTATACTTGTTATCAAGGTCAACATTAGTCTGCTGATTAAAGCTGCTTGCAGAGCCGTGAACAAGTCTGTTCAGTATATTAGCAAGCCGCTTTGTTAAGGGTGACACGTCAAGCACGCTGTGCAAATCACCGAGTATCGGCATTTCCCTGTAACTTTCGGAGTTATCGGGGTCGTGAAGCGAGGAGTTATCGTGGGTAATGCCTTTAAGCGCATAGGTTTTAACCAACGCCTCGTCCAAAAGCTGTTTTTCCTCGTGGGTCATATCGGGAATTAAGAGGCTGAAAAAGATATGCAGCTGTTGAATTTTAAGGGCTAATTCCGACCTTTCCGCACGCGCCCCATCAATCAGCTCGTCGGCGGTTTTATCCGTTTTGCGTATTTCCATAACATTAATACAGTTCTTTGACGCCGGAGAAATCTGAATAAACTCGCCGCCCGTGTTTTTACAGGCTCTTAAAAACTCATGTCCCTTTAAGGGCGCTATTATAAACACCTGTATGCCCTTGCGCCGCATACGCAGCGCCATAAGCTGCATTGTAAAGGTTTTTCCCGCGCCGCTGGTACCTAAAATCGCTATATTCGCGTTACGGTACACGGCTGAATTGAAAATATCCACTATAACAAGCGAATTGTTATATCTGTTTACACCAAGCAGTATACCATTGTCGTCGCTTAACTCGTAAGCGGTAAAGGGATAACAGCTTGCCGCTCCGTTTGTCAGAACGTTTCTTTTTGAAAGCCCGTAAATATGCTTTTCTACAGCCGCTAAAGGCAGTGCCGACAAAAACGCCTGCTCTTGCCTAAAATTACAGGCGTACATATTAAAATCCTTTGAGATTAGAAGCTTTTTAAGTTCACGTTCGCGCCATTCAAGCTCCTCTTCACTGTTTGCAGTAACAGTAACAAGTATGGTCATATAATAAAAATCCTCGTTTTCGGCAAGTCCCTCCTTTAAGTAGTAGCCGCTTCGTATCGCGCTGTCAAGACTGTCAAAATCGCTGTTGGTATCGCTGCTTTCCCGTATTCTCGAACGGTTGATTCTAAGCTGTCTGCCTAACTGTCTTACCGTTTCGGCTTTAGGCTGTCGGTACAAAAACAGGTCGGTATCTATTCCGTCGCCCGCATTAATAAGCAGGCTAAGCCACCCTGCGGGAACCTGAATTCTGTATCCGTCGGACGGAATTATATAATACGAATGGTAAACCCCATCGATAATTATGTATCCTGCGTGAGTAAAATCTATTTTGTGCGGAGCGATAAATTCCGCACAGGGAATATTGTCAACAGCTTTCCCCGCTCGTATATATTCAGCCGCCGTCCTTCTTATCTTTTCCTCAAGCGGAACTTTCGCACTCTCGTCTCGGCAAAGTATGCCGTATAAAACCTCCGCGGTAAACTCGTCTTCATTCTCGGGAACGACAACCTCGTTACCGCATTGCTTCAAATAACCTGCCGCCGTTCTCGCGGCGGTTTGCAAAGACGCTACCGCCTCGCTTTCCGTATCTTTAACTCTGCGGGAATCATTCTCATATTCAAGCACGATAAAAAATCTTCTTGACGTAGCCTCGCGCGAGCCTATTTTATTAATAAGCTTAAGATAATCCCTTTGAAGTCTGCGGCAATTTTCATCGGTTTCGCTTTCCATTTCCCGCATAACGATTTCCTTATGCTTTTTTGCATCCGCTTTTTTAGTAAGCACCTTAAACTGTATTCTGACAGGGCTTATTTTAAGATAAGAGGCAAAGGAATAAATTATATTTCTCTGTTCCCTCGCGTTTCTGAGCATAAAGTTAACGGGCAACACCTCAATAAGCTTAACATAGCGACGGTCTTTTGTATATATTACGCCGTTTTCTATTTTTTCAATGGGTAAAAGCTCCGCTGTGGAATTAAGATGCGGTGAATCGCTTTTCCTTTTGCCTCTTTGTTTCCTATCCCCCGTAACTCGTCGAGCTTTC